>NZ_JBFAOF010000004.1:0-40523 GCF_040675125.1 Spirillospora sp. NPDC049652
GGTGAGCTGGGTCTGGTCTGGGTCATCGGCGGTGGCTCCGCTGCGGGCGCGGCGCTGGGCGCGGTAGCCGGCGCGCCTGGCGGGTTCGGTGAGCTGGGTCTGGTCTGGGTCATCGGCGGTGGTCCCCGGTTCGTGGTGGGGCTGCCGCAGCACCTCGCGGACCGCTTCCCAGGAGTAGCGGAAGTCCTTGCCGGTCTTGAGCGCGGGGATCTGTCCGGCGTGCGCCATGCGGCGGACGGTCTGGGCGGACAGGCCCAGCTTGGCGGCGAGCTCGGCGGTGGTCAGGACGTCCGGGTCGCGGCCGGTGTCGTTGCCGGGTCGGGCTGCCATGTCGGCTCCTGGGTTCGGGGTCACGGTCTCGCCTTTCATTCTCGTGGACGGGGCGCTGCGGAAGCACGTTCTTCGATGTGTTGAGACACGGTGAACTTCTTTGGTGATGCTTGCGCTCCATAAGCTTGACACGTACGGTGCTCGCATCGCAACCCTGAGCAATCGACCGGAGGTATCCGGATGCAACTGGGAAGACTCGAACTCAACCTGACCACCTCGCCCTCGGCCTCCGCCACGCCCCTCGGGCCGGGCGGCATTCGCCTGATCGGCGCGCACGGCGGGGCGGGCACCTCGACCCTGGCCGCCCTGCTCGGCGGAGCGCTCGACCTGGGCACCACCGACCACGTCCCCGAGGTCGACGACACGCCGATGGTGCTGGTCACGCGGAACACCGTGGCGAGTTCCCGGCGAGCGGTGACCGCCCGGCACTACCTGGGGCAGGTGGGCCACCGGGTGCGGGTGCTGGCGATCGTCGACGACGGTTTCGGCGAGCCGCGCGACGCGAGCTCTCGCATCGCGCTGCTGGTGCCGCAGGTCGCCGGGGTGGTGCGGGTGCCGTTCATCCCCGCGCTACGGCTGACCACCGATCCGACGCAGGTTCACCTTCCGTCCAAGGCCCGGCGGGCGCTGGACCGGATTCTCGCCCTGGCCGCCCAGCCGGCGGACAGCGTCGCTCCGGCCGCGAGGGAGCGCTGATGTTCCTCTCACCTCACCTGCTGGGACTGACATTGCTGACCGAGCCCCAAGCCGCCCCGTCGCCGGGCGGAGGCATCCAGGTTCCCGACCCGGCGCCCAGTCCCCCGCCCGGCTTGGACGAGAAGATGAGCACCCTGCTCAGCTGGGGGAAGTGGGCGGTGCTGATCTGC
The DNA here is from genome assembly GCF_040675125.1 of Spirillospora sp. NPDC049652. NCBI lineage: Bacteria > Bacillati > Actinomycetota > Actinomycetes > Streptosporangiales > Thermomonosporaceae > Spirillospora > Spirillospora sp. NPDC049652. The sequence goes on from NZ_JBFAOF010000004.1 coordinate 1,197, forward strand.
GGCGTCGCCGGACTGTTCATCTGCGCCGGTCAGATGGCGATCGGCCGTAAGAACCGCTCCACGTTCGCCGCCGATGGCGCTACCGGCATCCCGTGGGTGCTGGGTGGGCTCAGTCTGGCGGCGACCGCCTCCTCGATCGTGGGGGTGTTCTTCAAATGAACCGCCGCCTCGTCCTCCTCAGCACTGCCGCCGGTACGGCGCTCGCGGTCGGTTCGTTCGCTCTCCTGCCGCACCACCGCAGCCATGACCAGGGAGTCATCCGTCAGCCGGCCTCCGTCAGCGATCAGCTCCAGTCTTCGCCCATCACGCCGTTGACGGAGCTGGAGTGGCGGGACTTTCACGGGTTCCGGCTGCCGTACTCGGCGTCGGATGGTCCGCGCGCCGTGGCGGGCGACCTGGCCGGCGGCTTCGCGCGCACTCCGCTGGGGGCGCTGCTGGGGGCGATCCATGTGTCGGTGCGTTCCGACCCGCGCTGGGGGCTGGCGACCGCCACCTCGACCGTGAACACCCAGTTCGTCGGCCCGGACCGAGCCGGAATGCTCGCCTCCATCAACACCGCGCCGCTCGCGCCGGGCACCCCGCACGCCTACGCGACCTTGGAGGCGTTCCGGTGGCAGGGCTACACGTCCCAGACCGCGAGCCTGGATGTGGTGTCGGCTGGTCCCGGGGACAGTGACCAGGTCATTCGTGCTGCGACCCGGATTCAGCTGCAGTGGGAGGACGGCGACTGGCGTGTGATCGCGCCGCCCGGTGGAAGTTGGCTGGGGTCGGCGGTGCCCGTGGACTCACTGGACGGGTACACGCGCTTTCCGACCATCGGGGGCGACCGATGACGCCGTTCGCGCCGCCGTGCAGCACGGTTCTGGATCCGCAGTGCGTGCAGACCGTCGACCACCACGACGGGCACGCCTTCGGCATACCGCTGCCTGACATCGCGGCCGAAGCGGGCGGCAATGCTCTGGACAGCCTCGCCAAGGCCGTCACCTCGGCGGTGAAGTGGTTCGTGTCGCAGACCGCCTCCTGGTGGGTGCAGACCCCGTCGCCGAACCTGGAGGCCGAGCCCGCGGTCGCGCGTATGCACGAGTTGATGCAGCCGCTCACGATCGCGGTGGCGGTCGGGGCGCTGCTGGTGGTGGCGGCGAAGCTGGCCTTGCTGCGACGGGCGGCGCCGCTGATCGACGCGGGGACCGGCCTGGCCGTGCTGGCGGTGGTGGGCGTGCTCGGGGTCGTGCTGCCCAACCGGCTGCTGGAGTGGTGCGACCAGTGGGTGTCCTGGGCTTTGGATGCGTCGGCCTCGGGTGGGTTCGCCAACAAGCTGACCAACATGATGATCGCCGGGCAGGGGATCCCGGCCGTGCTGGCGGTGATCCTGGGGATCATCGCGCTGTTCATCGGGATCGTCCAGGCGCTGCTGCTGATCCTGCGCGGCGCGGCGATCGTGCTGCTCGCGGGCCTGTTGCCACTGGCGGCGGCCGGCATGATGACCGGGGCGACCAAGAGCTGGTTCAAGAAGGTCGGCGGGTGGATGCTCGCGCTGACCTTCTACAAGCCGGCGGCCGCGGCGGTGTATGCGACCGCGTTCACCTTCATCGGCGACGGCAAGAACCTGCAGACGTTGCTCGCGGGCTTCGCGATGATGCTGCTCAGCCTGGTCGCCTTCCCGGTGCTCCTGCGGTTCTTCACTTGGACGACCGACAACGTCTCGTCCGGGTCCGGTGGCGGGATCATGAACAGCGTCATGGGCGGGTTGACCGCGATGGGCGCGGTCCGCGGATACGGCTGGTCTCCCGCCATGGCCGGTGCGGGACATGGGTCCGGTTCGGCCGGTGAGCACGCGAACCGCCTGTCCGAGCAACTCGGCGATCAGCCCACTTCGAGCGGGAGCGTCTCCTCGAACTTCCACGGAAGCGGCGTCACCGGCGCACCCGGGGGCGACAGCGAGGTTGGCCCGCACGGCCAGCCGTCCGCGCCCGCCTCCACGACGGGGACGTCCGGTGCGGCCGAGGCGGCCACGCCGACCGGCGGCACAACCCAAACCTCGGACGTGACGGCGGGCTCGACGGCTGCGGGCGGGGAGCCGGTCGGTCCGGCCACCGTTCGGATGGCCGATCGCGAGCGGCAGCGCGGACCGGAGATGATCCGCTGGCTCGGCAACCCCACAGGCAGCAGCGGCGGGGGCTCAAGCGCGCCTACCGGTGCGGAGGGCGCGGGAGGTGGCGCGAGTGGAGCCTGAGATCCGCACCTACGGCGGCTGGCGGCGCCGGCACGGCATCGGCCTGCTCGGCCTGGACACCACCGCGACGTTCGTCGCGCTGGCCGCGGCGGTGGTCCTGGTCGTCCTGGCGTCGGTCCGTCCGGCCGCCCTGCCGTATGTAGCGCTACCTGTGTTGGTAGCGGGCGGCCTCTGCCTGATCCGGATCGGAGGGATCCCCGTCGGACGGCTGGTCCTGGCGCGTGTCCGCTGGTGGTGGGCGGTGTGGCGTGGGCGGACGCGCTATCGGGCCGGGATCGTGGTGGAGCATCCGCGCGCGTTCCAGCTTCCCGGTGTCCTGGCGCCGCTGACGCTGCTCAGTGTCGAGGACGGACGCGGCGGACGCTACGGCCTCGTCTGGGATCGCCGCACCGGCCTGCTCACCGCGACGCTGCGCGTCGTCCCCGCCTCCACCTGGCTGGCCGACCGAGCCGACAGCGACACCTGGGTCGCGTCCTGGGGTGGCTGGCTGGCGTCGCTGGGACACCTGCCGCAGGTGCGATGGGTCAGCGTCACCGTCGACACCGCCCCCGAGCCCGGCTCCACCCTCGCCGATGCGGTGTCGCGGTCGTCGGTCCCGGATGCGCCGGCTTCGGCGGTGGCGATCTTGGATGAGTTGGTACGGACCGCGCCCGCGGCCGCGGCCGATGTGGACACCCGTGTGTCGGTCACCTTCGACCCGTACGCCTCGCCGACCAGGCCGCGTTCGCTCACCGAGGCGGTCGCCGAGTTCGGCAGGCTGCTGGACGGTCTGGCGGGACGGCTCGGCGTCTGCGGGGTATCGGTGCTGGGCCGGGCGACGGCGGCCGAGATCGCGGGCGCGGTCCGGACCGCGTTCGACCCGCACAGCCGGGGCGAGATCAACCGGCTCCTCACCTACGCGGTCCCTGAGGCGCTGAGCTGGGGCGATGCCGGGCCGCTCGCCGCCCGCGAGCACACCGACCGGTACGAGCACGACGGCGGGGTGTCAGTCTGCTGGGGATGGCACGAGCCGCCCCGCCAGAACGTCCGCTCCGATGTCCTCGCCGCTCTCGTCGCGCCCGGACCGTTCCCCAAGCGCATCACGCTCCAGTACCGGGCCCTCCCGGCAGCCGCCGCGAGCCGGGTCGTCCAGCAGGAGGTCAACGCCGCCTCCTTCCGCGCGCAGTTCCGTCGCCGGACCGGACGCGACGAGACCGCACGCGACCACTTCGACGCCGCCCGCGCCCACCAGGCCGCCGCCGAGGAAGCCGCAGGCGCCGGCGTCTGCCTGGTCTCCATGTACGCGGCCGTCACCGTCACCGACCCCGAACTGCTGCCCCGAGCGGTCGCGCACGTGGAGTCGGCCGCCGACACCGCCAGGATCCGGCTGCGCCGGCTGTGGGGCAGCCAGGCCGCCGCGTTCGCCACCACGCTGCCGTGCGGAATCTGCCCTGCCGACCTCACCCGCCGCTTCCCCCGCTAGGAAGGAGCCACCCGTGCCAACGCGAACATCAGCCGACGCGGAAACCGCGGCGATGGCTGAGCCCTTGGCTCCTGCCTGGGGATGGAGGCTCCCGGGAGCCGGACGCGCCGCGCACGTCGAGGCTGCACCGGAGTACCAGGCGACCACCAGCCAGGTCTGCGGCCTGTTCCCCTTCACCGCCGGTTCCGGAACCCCGACCGTGGGGACGCCGATCGGACGACACCAGCTGTGGGGCGAGGTCGTGTGCTGCGACCCGCTGGCCTGGCTGCGTGCCGGCCTGGTCACCAACCCCGGGATGTTCGTCCTCGGACAGCCCGGCACCGGCAAATCCACTCTGGTCAAACGGCTGCTCACCGGGGCGGTCGCGACTGGTACCACCCCGATCGTCCTCGGCGACACCAAACCCGACTACACGATGCTGGTCGACCACCTCGGTGGCCAGGTCATCCGCATCGGCCGTGGCCTCGACCGCATCAATCCCCTGGACGCCGGTCCCTTGGCGGCGATCACCGGATCCGGCTCGGACACCCTTCGCTGGGAGGTCAGGTCTCGCAGGCTGTCACTCCTGCTGGCGCTGGCGACGCTGGTCCGCGAAGCCCGCATCACCAACGCCGAGGAGGTCGTCCTGGGCCGGGCCCTGGACCTGCTGGACGACCGGCTCGACGGCGAGCCCACCGTCCCGGACGTCCTGCGCATCCTCGGCCAAGGTCCGGCCGAGTTGCGCGCCGTGACCCGCACCGACTCTCCCGCGGCCTACCGCCAGCAGACCCGCGAGCTCGCCTACACGCTCGACCTGCTGCTCAGCGGATCGCTCGCCGGGGTCTTCGACGCACCCACCACCCGTCCCCTCGACCTGGACGCGCCCGCGATCAGCGTCGACATCTCCCGTGTCCGAGCCGCCGGAGACAAGCTCCTCACCGCCGCGATGCTGTGCACCTGGGCGTACGCGTTCGGCATGGTGGACGCCACCGCCGCGCTCGCCGACCACGGCCACGCCCCGCGCCGCACCCACGTGGGCGTGATGGACGAGCTCTGGCGCGCACTTCGCGGAGCCCCCGGCCTGGTCGAGCACGCCGACGCCCTCACCCGTTTGAACCGCACCAAGGGCATGGCGTCCATCATGATCACCCATTCGCTCTCGGACCTGGACGCCCTGCCCACCGAGGAGGATCGGGCCAAGGCCCGCGGATTCGTCGAACGGGCCGCCATCACCGTCCTTGCCGGGCTGCCGCCCCGGGAACTGGGCCGCGTCCACCAGATCACTCCGCTCACGGGGCCGGAGCAGCACCTCGTGTCCTCCTGGTCGGCGCCCGATTCCTGGCAGCCCGGCGCACGCCACCCGGGGCGCGGCAGGTACCTCATCAAGACCGGGGAACGCCTCGGCATCCCCGTCGAGCTGTCCCTGGTCGGCCCGGAGTTCGAGCTCTACGACACCGACCAGGCCATCCGAGGCGGTGCCGTATGACCCGCGCTCTGGGGCCGCGCGCCTCCATCTGGGACTCCCACGCAGCAGGCGGCTGGATGGTGCTGACCGCCTGCTGGCTCCCGGTCGGATGCCTCTGGCTGCTGTGGGCCGCCGCCCGCCTCGCCGCCGCACTGACCGGCGGTCGAGTGATGGCGTTCGGCGTCGACTTCGCGCTGGCGCTCGCGCGGGGCCAGACATTCCGCATGTGGCCTGGCACGTCCACCCTGCTCGTCCTGGCGCTGGTCGTCGTTTTCGCCGCCGCGGTCGGGGCGGTGACGTGGGTGGTCTGGCAACGCGTTGCCGCGCGCCTCATTCCGCCTGGCGACGCGATCGCCGCTCTGGCCGAACGCGCCGACGTGACCGGCTTGTCTCCGAACGCCACCGCCTCACGAGCCGTGGCACTGCGTCGTTTGCTGAACGACCGCGCACCCACCGAACTCAATCACGACGACATCGGCCTGGTGATGGGCGACCTCCTGAAACCGGCCGGCACGGGCGCCACCTTGTACAGCTCCTGGGAGGACACCGTGGTGGCGTTCATGGCCCCGCGATCAGGCAAGACCACGACCCAGTCCATCCCGCATGTGCTGTCAGCCCCCGGCGCGGTCATCGCCACGAGCAACAAGGCCGACCTGTGGTCGGCGATCGCAACCGTCCGCGCCGCCCGGACAGGTGCGAAGACCTGGCTCTTCGATCCCCAGCGCATCACCTACCAACCTCAGAGATGGTGGTGCGACCTGCTCGCTGGCCTGGCCAGCGTCGAGGACGCCCACCGGCTCGCCGGCCACTTCGTCCTCACCGTCGACGACGGACAGAAGAAGGACCTCTGGGGACCAGCCGCGCAAGACCTGCTGTGCGCACTGTTCCTGGCGGCCGCCACCTCCAACCGCTCGATGCACCACATCGCGCAGTGGCTGGACGAGCCCGCCGTCCCCACCCCGATCGAGCTGCTCCGGCAGGCCGGGTTCCACCTGATGGCGTCCTCGCTGAAGGGCACGCAGAACGGCGCGGTCGAGACCCGCGACGGGATCTACCAAACTGCCCGCACCGCCGCGAAATGCCTGCGCGACCAGGACATCCTCGCCTGGGTCACCCCGCAGGACGAGCTGCCGGTGTTCGACCCGGACGCCTTCGCCGCCTCCCGCGACACCCTCTACCTGCTGTCGAAATCGCTCAGCGCCGCCGCCCCGCTGATCGCGGCGCTCACCGACACCGCCATGCGCGCCGCCGAACGCCGCGCCGAACAATCCGGTGGACGGCTCGACCCGCCGATGGTCGTGGTCCTGGACGAGGCGGCCAACATCTGCCGCATCGCCGACCTGCCCCAGCTCTACTCCCACCTCGGGTCCCGCGGGATCGTCCCGATCACCATCCTCCAGTCCTACGAGCAGGGCGTGACCGTGTGGGGCGAGCCCGGCATGGCGGCCCTGTGGGGCGCGGCCACCCGCAAGCTGATCGGCGCGGGCATCGACTCCCCCAGGCTCGCCCGCGACCTGGCCACCCTCATCGGCCAGCACGACGTTCCCGTCCGTTCCATCACCTACAGCGAGGGCCGCGCCTCCGAGCAGATTTCACGACGCAGGCAGGAGATCCTCGAAGCCGCCGATATCCGCGCCCTGCCCGCCGGCACGGCCCTGCTGCTCGCCACCGGCACCCGCCCTGCGCTGATCCAGCTGCGCCCCTGGTACCGCGGCCCGCACGCGACCCGCATCAACGCCGCGATCAAGTCCGCTGACGCCGCCATCACCAAGGCCGCCCGCGATCACCACCGCAAGAACAACGACCTCGCCTCCAACCACTGATCTACCGCTTCACCTGCACACTCTTCGCCCGAACACGAAAGGAACACGTTCCATGAACGCTGCGACCCTGGAGTACCTGCCGTGTCCGAATCCGAACACCCTGCGCCGGGCGACATCGCCCTCGATAAAGATCCCGCCCGTGCCGTAGACCGCGTCGCCAAGCCGTTCCATCCGTCGGTGACCACGTGGGTCACCGAGTACTTCGTCCCGATGTACCGCCGCACGCTCGGCGGGGAGTTCCGGTGGTGCGCCCAGTGGTGGCGCCACGCGGAGGCGATCTCCCGGCTTACCGCCCTGTGGCAGTCCTGGGAAGCCTGCCGCCTTCAAGGCGCGACCGGCATCGCCCTCTGGTATCGCGACCATCTCGACGCGCAGCTGTCCATCCTGCTCGGAGCCCGCGGCCCCTTCTACCAGTGCACCGAGGACGAACACCTCGAACCGCACCTCGCCCGCCTGGAGCCTCCACCGCTGCGCTGGTGGGACGACCCCACGCCGCAGTCCGACGAGCAGGCGGACGCATGACGAGCCACCTAGCGATAACCATCCGGGCCGTGTTCGGCTCCCGCTCCACCTCGCCGCGCCGTATCGGAGGCGAGTCATGAGCGACGCCATCAGCCGCAGTGAGAAGGCCTTGGACGCCTACCAGGAGGCCCTCTCAGCACTGCCCGAGGGACGGTCGTACCGCGACAGCCGAGTTCTCGCCCGCATGACGATCAACTGCCTGCTGCGGGACGTCGCCGCCTACGCCGAGCACCACGGCATCACCCTCGATCCCGAGCCGATCGCGGTGCTGGCCCAGGTGCACGCTCGGACCGGCGCGGTCGAGCCCGGCCGGTCGTCAGCCGGCTACTGGCTGGTGGACGGCGCGGTCGAGACCATTCCCCGGTCTGCCGCACTGCCGCCCACGCGCGGCTACATCGCCGCCATCCACCACACGGACAACGGGGCCCTCGAGTACACGGTCAGGTTCCCCGGTGTCCCTGAGCAGATCCGGCTTCCGGGCACCTGCTTGCGAGCGACCAAGCCATTCCCGGGTGTGGTCACCTCCCGAGGGGACGTGACTCGCCCGTCAGAGGCTGAACACAGGCTCGTCACAGCCTGGGCACGCACCCTGCAAGAGCAGGAGGGTCCCCGGCCTGGAGACGTGGCCGATCGGACCGTGATCGCGATCGCGTTGGCGCAGTGGGCAGGTGTTCCGGCCGAACGCGTCGCCGAGGCCCTCAAGGATCGGATCTTGCGAGCAGCCGCTGAACAGGCGCTCTCCTCTCCGGGTTCGGACGCAACACGGCTTGCGGCCAGCGATCTCCCTGAACGTCCGGCCTCGCAAAAAGGCACGCCACGTCCCGCCCGACCTCGCCCGCACCGGCCGCAATCCCCAGCGCGCGATCCCCGCCCCTGAACGCTTCCGCCACGACACCCAGACGCGGCCGGACTTCGCCCTGCCGCCTCACTTCCGGATCTTGAAGGAGCCGCCCCATGTCCGACAACCTCGCCTCCGCCAAGAGCGCCCAGGAACTCCTGGAGCGGTACGGAGCGACCTCCAGCGAACAGACCATCCAGCAGCTTCCAGGAGAGGGCCAGGTCAGCGATGTCCTGACCGACCTCATGCACTACTGCTCGCTGCAGGGCCTGAAGTTCGACCACGCCCTGGAAACCGCCCGGCTGACCTTCGCCAGCGAACGCGCAGAGGAAGGCCGCTTCGCCCGCGGCGCCTGCGTCGAGCTGGTCGGGAAGGCCGCGGAACAAGCCGAACAGACGGCCATGTCCGCGCGTGGAGTGGTCACCGGAATCTCGGACGAGGACGGGCACCTCGTGTATCACGTCCGCTGCCCAGGCGACCGGACCGCCCACCCCTATCTCGGGACGGAGTTGCGGCTTTCGCCGCGGTTCGGTCCTGTCGAAACCACAGAGGGGCTGGTCCACTCTCCGCTCGACGCGGAGCAGGGAGTCCTCGGCACCTGCGTGCAGCTGCTGCAGGCGCAAAAGCAGGGTCAGCCCTCGCACCCGGACGACCTCCGCAACCTGAACGCGCTGTTCGACGCGCTCGTCAACTGGACCGGGCTTTCCGGCTCGCGACTGAACGCCCTCCTCGCGCCCAAGGTCGAGTCCGCGTACCGCACGCTCTCCGGCCCCGGCAGCGAACCGGGCAGAGATCACCCCGCCCAGCTCGCCTGCGCCGACCGCGCGGCGCCGGGCCTCGGCCTCGCGGCGCCGACCAAGCCGACGTCAGCCGCCGGTCCCTCTGCGGGGCCTCTGCCGCGTCTCGGTCCGCGCCGCTGATCAGGAGGATCTGTGTCCCTGCCGCTCATCGCACGAACTCTCGAGGCCCTCGCCGTCCAGCAGCCACTCCCTGGCCGACTCGCCGCCGCGTACTGCGCGCTGGAGTTGGTGGAAGCCGCCGTCCAGGAGCTCGGCTTCCTGGACGCGCCCGATCCACCGCCCCGCTGGGCAGCCGTGCATCAGCACGCCGCCCTCGCGCGCGCCGACCTCGCCGCCGCACCGTCCATCCCCTGGCCTCTGTCCGCTCCGCCGCCGACCGTCGCCCTGGCCGTCCACGACCTGACCACCGTGACCAGCCGGCTCATCGACCTGGCCGAAGCCCTGACCGAGGCACTTCTGGTCACAGCCCGCCAAGCCGCCGACACCGCTGACGCGCTGTACGCGCTCAAGGCGATGGTTCGGGCCCAAGCCCTGACGGCTGAACTGCACCGTTCGCTCACTCACGGCCCGCGCTAGCCCTTCCACACCTCGAACGGAGACCCATGGACGACCACATCCGCTTCGTCACCGACCAGATTCAGGCCGCTGACACTTTGCCCGCGCTCCTCACGGCCGCCTTCTATGGTCTGGAGACCGTCGAGCGCACCACCGCCCTACTCGCCGAAAGCGCTGCCGAGAACCTCCGGACGCACTACAGCGACGCGCTCGCCGCAGCCGTCGAAGCCTGGTGGGCTCTGTCGGGCGCGCCGACCTGCAGCGACCCGGGACCGTCCACCCCGACCGAACTCACCGCACGAGCCTCGGCACTGGTGCTGCTGGTGAGCCAGACGCTCCTCAAGGCGGCCAACAAGACCCGCAACCCCGCCGACCGGACCGCCTGCCTGGCCGCGGTGCATCACGCCGGGCGCGCCCATGACGCTCTGAAGAAGGTCGGATGAGCACCGCACCCGCCCACGCAGGTGCCGCCGATCCCGCCGTCCGCCGCATCGCCAACGTCACCGGCGCGCTCCGCGCCTACGAACAAGGCGTGTTCGGCGACGGGCCGTCCGCGGTGCCCGGCGAGCGGGCCTACGTGCAGACACTGATGTCGGCGCTGATCTGTGACCTGGAGCACTTCGCAGCAGCTCACGGCGTAGACTTCACGGAAGCCGCTGTCGCAGGACACGAAACCTACGCTGACGAGATCGCAGCCGCCCGCCGGTACGCGATCGGAGACGCCGTCCAGCTACGCCACAGTCCCCACCGACGCGGCATCATCAGCGAAATCGACGACGCCCACGCCGAGGACCCGTCCTACCTGGTCAAAGTCCCAGGGCTCCCGTACGTCCATCATGAACGCGCCGTCGCGCTGGAACCCACACGACCGTTCCCACCGGTCAAAGGCATGTTCCGGGTCGCGGCCACGGTCGACCAGGCCGAGGCCGAGCTGATCGACGCGTGGGCGCACCTGCACCTCGGTTACGCCGCACCTGGCTGGACGCAGACCTACGACCGGGTGTTGAAGGCGCTGAGCGCATGGAGCGGTAGCACCTCGCACGAGCTCCTCACCAACGCCAAACCACAGATCAACCAGCGAATGCGACAGCTACGGGAAGCCGTCCCGTCCCGCGAGCATCCCGCGCGCCTCGCCTCCTACGACAACACCGCCCCTGCCCAACCCGGCTAGGCCCCGATCCGGCCCCAGCGCCGGACCAGCACGGCACCACCCGACAGAGCGAAAGGCCGAACATGAGTTCCACCGCTACCAAGCCCGAACCGGCGGCAGTCCTGGAGCAGGTCTACGCCGACCTCGCCGAGGCCAAGGCCGTCATCACCAAGGCCATCGACCTGGCCCCGGACGGCTTCATCCGGCTCGGATTCGCCGAGGGCGAGGCCGCCGAGGCCCTCAGCGCCCTACGAACCGCCCCCTCGCTGGCATCAACGGCAGTCTCCCGCGCGCAGGCCAAGGCCGACATGGCGGCCACCATGACCGCGGACGACATCACGGTCGCCTTGGACAAGATCGGCGCAACCGCCGAACGCGCTTCCTCGACACTCATCAGCCTGGCGGACGGCTGCTCCGACACCCGCGACGTGGTGGCATGCCTGGACGCGGCCCGGTACGCGGGGCGGCTGCGTGAGCAGTTCGAGTAACGAGGCGTCGGCGATGGCGACCTTCGGGCAACTGGCTGCCGTCGCCGACCGTCATCGCGCCGAGGCCCACGAAGCGCTGCGCCGTCCGGACATCGCGGTCCGGGCCGGCCGCCCTTGCTCGGTCACCGAGCTGGGGCGGCTGGCCCGGGTGCTGACCCGCTACACCGACCGCATCGCGCACGGCTTCGGCCTGCCCGGTGACGACGGGACGGGCATACGCGAGATCGCCCACCAGGCCGGCGAGTCTCTCCGCCATGCGACGGCCTACCTGGACAAGGCGACGCCCGACACGAACTTGGACACCAGCCTGGCGCAGAACCTACGAGCGTCCGCCGTGGCGCTCGGCTGCGGCCTCGACCTGCTGGCCACCCATCTGCCGCCCCCTGCTAGCGGCCGAGAACTGACATCCGTCGCCGCCGTCATCGCCGCTCCCGACGTCGCAGGAGACCTCTTCCATCTGATCAGCGATCACGCCACCACGGCCGGGCAGCTCGCCCTGAAATCCGGTCATGTCTCACACCCGGCAGGGCATTTCCTTCTTCGGGCAGCGGCCCTGGCCGGCGGGTTCGCCCACGGCCAGCAGACCGGCCTCCAGGCCGTTTCCCTGCCCGCAACCCCCGACCGGATCCCGCCGGAGGTGGGTGAGAGCCGCGATCAGCTCTTGACCGGGATCGACGCCAGTGTCCGCCGATTGGACGCCTCCCAGGCCGAGGGCTCGGTCACCACCTGGCGGTACCTCGCCCGCGCCGCCACGATCACCCATGAACTCGACTTCCACCTGGTCTGCATACTGCGCCTCCGCCTGGAGGCACTCGCAGGGGTCTCAACCGCCGACGGCCTGGAGCCGGTGGTCAAGACGATGAAGCGCATGACCAGACGGTGGCGGGCCATCGCCCGAACCTGGCACGAGTTGACCACCGAGCACCGCCTTTCCGAGATCGGCCCGGCCATGGACGCGAGTGATCTGGTCGTCCGCCTCGGACGGCTCGGCTACACGGACTCGTCGTGGAAGCCGGGCCATCGCTCATGGCACGCGACCACCGACCCTGCCCTGCTCGCACCGACTTTGTCGGAGGTCACCAGGATCGGGCTCACCGTCGTCGCGACCCTTGGCACCTGCAACCAGATCGCTGCCCAGCATCGTCACGCCATCAACGACGTGGCCTGCGCCCGAAGCCTCAAGCGCCTCAAACCGAAACAAGGCTACGGCGGCCCGCACCTGCATGGCAGTCCGCAGAGAATCACCGAGCTCCGCTCCCACTACACCGCCAACCACGCTGACGGACGCGAGGTCGTCTCGCGGCTCGCTCACTTCCTACGTGAGATCGCGCCCCAGTCCGACTCCGAAACGATCCTCGCGCTGCGCAGTGCGGTCCTACCGTCGCCCGCGGTCCTGGCCGACGCCGACTGCCCGTCGTCTTCGCTGGTTGGCGGGATATTCGAGGTCTCACCACCTGCCTCGTCTCCGGTCAGTCGACCCGCCCGCCCGCTGCAGTCGTCACCGGGCCTCTGAGAGGAGAGCTCATGTCCGTACCGTCGGCCCGGCATTCCGCCGAAGGCCCCGTCCAGGCCGAGCCGTCGGTCGCCGCGCGAGCCCGGACCGTCCGGATCGTCGCGGGGATCTTGACACCGCTGATCGTCGCGTTGGCCGGGCTGGGAGCAATGGGGTCATTCACCACCGTCCGTGTGATGGCCGAGCCATGGTTCGGCGGAGACTCCTGGATCGTGCCGGTCGGCATGGACGTGGGAATCCTGGTGCTGCTCGCCTCGGACCTGCTGATGGAGTACCTGGACATGGCCTGGCCGGTGCTCCGCTGGGTCGCCTGGGGATACATCGCGGCCACCGTCGCCGTGAACGTGGCGGCTGCGCACGGGGACCTGGCCGGAAGCCTCATGCACGCCGCGATGCCCACGCTGTTCATCACCGCCGTCGAAGGCATCCGCCACCTGATCCGCCGTTGGGTGGGGCTCGCCGCCGGGACACGCATCGATCCGATTCCCACCCGGCGATGGCTCCTGGCTCCACTGTCCACGGCGCCGCTGTGGAGGCAAATGGTCCTGTGGCACATCACCTCCTACCGAAAGGCGCTCGACCTGGAGCATCGCCGCCTCATCGAGGTCGGTCGGCTTCAACAGCGCTACGGGCGGATCGCGTGGCGATGGCGCGCCCCGCTTCCGGAACGCCTGAACCTGCGCCTGCTCGCCTTCGACCATGAGCCGAGCAAGAGCACTCCTCCGGTCCAAGCATCGCCAGAGCTCGAACAGGCGGCCCCCGACTGGCTCAGCACCGAACTGCTCCTCGCGGCACGGTGCGTCCTGCGCGAGGCCCTCGCCGAGGGGCGCGTGTTGAGTCGAGCCGAACTCGGCCAGCAGATGCGAGGGCTGGGGTTCAGCATCTCCAACGAGCGTCTTACCGAACTCCGCCAACGCGCCAGCGCCGAAACGGCCCCACCGGCACCGAGCGACAGCCCTAGGGAAAGCGGCCTGCCGCGCCATCACTCATAGTTGACAATCCTCCACTCGACGTGCACTGTCGGAGTCTCATCAACTTTAATTGATGAGAGGAGATTCTGTTAATGATCCAACTACTGGAGGTGACGCCCGTGACCACATCCGCCTCGTCGTCCGCCACCAACCAGAACGTCCCCCCGCCCAGGGCCGGTGGCCCTCGCGACGCCGACCAAAGGGCCCGCGAAGTCGCCCTCAATCGACTGCGCACCGTCCTGACGGCTCTCGGCGTCCGCACACGCCTGACCCGTCCCCGAAGCCGTATCTGCCGTCTGCGAGTGCACAAGAACGGATGGCACGAGACGGTCATGTGCGGAGGAAGTGAAGGAACCTACGCCTACGTCACCGCCCACGGACGCCTCCTCGGCCCGACCAGCGACGTCCAGTCCATCGCCCGCCTGCTCATCTGGATGCTGGACCACCAGCAGCGATGACCTCAGCCGCCTCCACCCCGCCCGAGCACGATGCCGGCACTCCCCCCGGTGCCGACATCAGGCAGGCCGACACCGAACGGCGGCAGCAGCTCGCCGTTCTGCGCGGCATCTCCGATCACCAGACCAGAGAACTCCTGGATGGACGACTCGCCTGGACCGCCTGGCTGGACTTGGCCGATCGGCACGGACGATTCGGGTTCACCAACACTCTGCTCATCGGCGCGCAGCGGGCCACAGCGACAGAAGTCCGCACGTACAACGACTGGCAGGCTCGCGGACGCCAGGTCCGCAAGGGAGAACACGGCATCCGCCTGATCTCACGCCAGAACGTCCCCTACTCCGTCTTCGACATCGCCCAGACGGACGGCCCCGCGCTGGTCAGCACTCCACCTGCTCAGCTCGTCCAGCCGTCCGAGGCGCTGGAACGGCTCCTGCGCTTGGCCGCCGACCTGGGTGTCTACGTCGATCGGGGCAGCTGGTCCTACCTAGGACGTCCCGACCGTCGCATCGTCCTCCCAGCCGACCTCGGTGACGAACTGGCCCTGACGGTCCTAGCCCACCAACTCAGCCACGTCCTGCAACGCAGCGAACAGCCCGACCCAGATGCCCAGACGCCCTGCCGAGGCGTCCGCCGCGTCCGCGCCGACTCGATCACCCATCTCACCCTGGCTCACCTCGGGGCCGAGACCAATGAGCTCTCTTTCCCGCTCGTGAGCTCCTGGGCCGGAACCGATCCTCGGGCGCCTTCCCTGAGCGCGGTCAACAGCACCGCGACGCAGATCCTCCGCACAGCCCATCAGATCCGCCGCCGCCTGCCGGCTCCGCCGCCAACGCGCTCGATCCGCTCGACCACGCGAGTCACAGCAGTTGAGGAGGCTCCCACTTCCACGCAGGACGAGTTGGTCGGTGCCCTGGCCAGCGCACACGAGTACTTCCGGGCATGTCTGGCGGACAGCTGGGTGCCGGACTACCTATCCGAACGCGGTATCCCTCCAGCCGCCCTGGACACATGGGCGATCGGCTACGCCCCAGTCAAGGGGATGGTCGAACACCTCAAGGCCCTCGGCTTCACCGACTCCGCGCTCCAGGACGCTGGACTCACACGCGAGACCGGCAAGGGACGTCGGCCGCTGTTCACCGACCGCCTCGTCCTCCCGCTTCGGACGCCGGACGGCACGGTCGTGGGCTTCATCGGCCGCCGGCCCGACACCGGCCGCGGACCGAAATACCTCAACACTCCCACCACCGACCTGTTCAACAAGAGCCAGATCTTGTTCGGCCTCCACGAAAACCGCGGCCAGCTGAACGCCGGCGCCCGTCCCCTCCTCGTGGAAGGTCCCCTGGACGTCATCGCCGTCACCGCAGCCGCTCCCACCGGCCTCGCGCCAGTCGCTCCCTGCGGTACCGCCCTCACCACCGAGCAAGTAGCGATCCTCCGTCAGCACGCCGACATCGACACCCGCGGCCTAACGATCGCGCTGGACGGCGACGCTGCGGGACACCGCGCGATGCTGCGCGCCTGGAAGACGCTCCAGCAGGTCAAAGGGCCAATTGACGCGGTCGTTCTGCCCAAGGACCAGGACCCAGCCGACATCCTGCGCTACGAAGGGTCCATGAAGGTGCGCCAAGCGTTACGTTCCGTGGTTCCCCTGGCTGACCTGGTCGTCGACGCGCAGATCAGCCGTGTCGGGGGAACGCTCGACCATGCCGAGCAGCAGCTGGCGGCTGCCCGCGCCGCCGCCGGCCTCATCGTCCAGATGCCCCGGGACCAGATCGCCCGCCAGGTCCCCCGAGTCGCCACAGCAACCGGCGTCCCCACTGACACCGTCACCGGCCTGGTCGCCGACGCAATCAGCCCGGACCTTCGCCCCGCGCCCACGCCCAATAGCAGCCGGATGGCCGCTGGCACGCTTCCCTCGCCTCCGCCCCGAGCGTCACGACGACACGGCCGTTAGCGCAGCCCCAGCCCGCAGGAGACCACCATGAGTGACAACCACCATCCCGATCCGTTCACCGAGGGCCTCACCCTCAGCGGCCAGCGCGTCAGCCAGATCGCCATGGCCGCGGTGATGGGCGTCCAGGCCCACAACGCCATCGTCCGCCGGTTAGCGGAAGCGCGCCGCGCCAAGGACGAAGCCGCTGCGGAACGGGAGCACGCAGCGCTTCGTGCCACACGCGAGGAGGCACGAATCCGGTGGACGCCTGCCCACGACCGAGAGTGGTTGAACCGGGCCAACCTCTACGAGGTGGGGCAAGCCTGGGCCGCGGCACAGCCGTACATCAACACCGTGAAGCCCGCACGGTCCGCCGCCGACAAATGCGAAGCACGCCTCCGCGCCCTCCACCCCTACGCCATGCAGCGCTACGACGAACTACGCCGCGAGGGCAAAGACCGGCCGGACGCGATGCGGGAAGCAGCCCCCTACTTCACCAAAGCGCCGAATACTCGCACCGGCGAACCCGCGCCCGCACGTCCAGCCCTCAGCCAGGGGACAGGAACCACCTGGGCCGCCAACCCGCACGGTCCCACCCGCGCAGATCTGAACGCCGCCCAGCAGAGCGGGCGCGCCCAACAGGTCGCCGCCAACCTCCGCGCCAAGGCTCGCGAGAAGGGCCACTACCCGAGCCCGGTCGAGTTGCGCAGCATGCTGGAGACCACCACCAACCTCCCCGAGCACGCGATCACCAAGGCCGTCCCGCTCCGGTCACCCAGCCGCCGGACGGGCAGCGGAATCGCCACCCCCGAGGGCGAACTCGCGGATGCCGGCTTCCCCTTCACCATCGACGAAGCCCTTGCCGTGGCCGCCAGCCAGCCGGCCGAACACTCCGCGGCCCGCCGAAAGCCCAATCCGACCCCGGATCGCAACCGACGCCGCAACCGCTGACCAGAACGGAGTTCCGACAATGCATATCCCCGCAGGAGACGTGGACTCCTTCATCGCCTTCTTCATCATCGTCGGCGTCGTGGTACTCCCGCTCCTCCCAACGTGGATCGCAGTGATCAGACGCGCTGAGGCGATCTCCCTCGTGCTCCTGATCAACATCATGTGCTGCGCGACCGTCCTGGGATGGCCCATCGCCCTGGTGCTGGCTTTCAAAATGCCCCGACGCAGCGAGTTCCGTCTCTCGTCACCTGAGGGCCAAGGCCCTGGCCAACTCGGATAGGCCCCCAAGGCGTCCCACCGGCATGGGCAACCAGCACGGCGGCAGAATTGATCCGATAGCACTTCGGCGAAGCGCGACACCGCTGACCGCGTGCGCGCTCCCCACCGCAAGCCAGCCGAAGAACCACAGATTCACCAGCCTCGTCGCTGCCACCGAGCGGATTCCGCCGTCCGGCGGAGCCACCCAGCCACTTTGGGGATCAGTGCGCGTTGCTGGGCAATGACGCCGGCTCGTCCGCCGGCTGGTCGCCGCGTCAACGAGACGGTCCGCTCGCCTTGGCGGTATCGGGCATACGCGCGTTCGAGAGCCGGGAGCGCCATGAGCGGCCAGATCACCACTTGGCCGGTGATCTTGTCGACTAGAAGCACACGTTCGGACGATGGCTCAACCCGAGCAGGGACCGGCGGCGGTTCGACCACCATGCTGCGAACGACATAGGCGTCAGCGATCTCCGCGACCGTGGAGACGACTTCGCCACGACCGGGTGCGCGCCAGCGAGCGCGTGCGCGTCGCCATGCCTCGGCGGCATCCACGCACGGCAGCCTGTCCATCTGATGGGCGGTGAGCACTTCCGTCATACGCTCAAGGGTGCGGCAGGCCGCCGCTTCGCTCGTGCCACATGCGCAGCATCCGGCCTCGGCGTCGGACGATCCGGAGGTGGGGCGGTGAAGGTCCAGGACGGCGTGGAGCGCAGCGGCCAGCACGATCACCGTTCGGGGAGCACGCTGCAAGAACTCGGCTGACGCCTGGTCCAGTGTTCCGTCGGCGACCAGACGGTGTCCCGTCCTGGCGAGGGCGAGTTGATCGGCACGCACAGCCAGTGTCCCGGCGGAGTGAACGTACTGGGCCAGCCGGGCATGGCTGTCATCAGGCGTATCCGGCATGCGGACTCTCCAAATGCCAC
This sequence comes from Spirillospora sp. NPDC049652, assembly GCF_040675125.1. Classification (NCBI taxonomy): domain Bacteria; kingdom Bacillati; phylum Actinomycetota; class Actinomycetes; order Streptosporangiales; family Thermomonosporaceae; genus Spirillospora; species Spirillospora sp. NPDC049652. The sequence continues at coordinate 19,523 of NZ_JBFAOF010000004.1, forward strand.
GAATATCAGCGATGTCTGTGGGGTTGGCCGGGGCGCAGACGTGGCGGCGTTTCGCAGCACCGGGTCTGCGCCCCGGGGTGCCTCGCCCAGTGCGGCTTTGCGACCGAGCCGGATGAGGCCATCTTCGGAGGTTCAGTGAGCGGGTCTTTGCGCGGACCGTTCCAAGGTCGCGATGACGTGTTCGGTGGTCTCCTGCAAGTCGATGTGCGGATGCCGGTGAAGCACGCCGCCACGGGCTGTCCACGCGAACGTGGAGCGGCACACCCACACGTTCAGGCCGGGCGTCTCGACCAGCGAGATTCCGGTGGCCTCGCTCGTCCTCCGTGCTCGAACGCCACGAGCGGCCAGGTTCATGGCAAGACGCTGTGCGGCGACCACGGGGAATATCGGCGCGCAGAGGCGCGGCCAGGCGGCGGGCAACGAGACCGCCATCCATACCGCCTTGCCTGACAACTGGGGGTCTGCGAGCCGGGGACGAGACGGATGTGCTCCCCAGCCATTGGTGACCGCGCCGACGATCGTCATACCGCGGCCGCTCTCTGCCAGCGGTCCACCGCCGTCGGGATGCGGCAGCGACTGAGGGGCGGAGTCGAACACGCTCACCACAAGCTCAGCCACCGGCCACGTCCGAGCCCACACCGCCAGCTCGGACACGTTGTCCGGGTGACCAGAGCGAGGCTTGGAGACGTGACGATGTGCGTTGGTCGCCAATTCACTGACCGCCAGCTGAGCGTTTTCGACGGCCTCAGTGTCGAAGCGCAAGGTTTGCATGACGTGACCGAGATGGGTCCGTGCCGCCTGCGCACATCGGTCATCGCTAGGCAGCGCCCATGCGCAGACGCCGCCATAGGGCAGGTCGGCGGGCTGGTTTATGGCCATCACGACCTCCCGCATGTATCGGAGGCGTAGGAACGGCAAGCCCCTGCCACCACCTCACGAAGCGAACCAGCCATCCGCGCCAGCGAAGACATGTGCCGGGGAGAGACCGGACGGACCAGAACGCTTCTCGCGGCCGGACAGTCGCTCTCATGTTCGGGCGCGGCCCGCAGCACGCCCAGGCGGACACCCACTTCGAATAGGCCGTCATCGTCCAGCAACCGACGGCGCATCGCGCCGCCGCGCTCCGAGCGGTCACCGATGCCGAGGGACGGACCGCCACGGTGCAGGACGGCGAAAACCCCGTCCCGGCCGAGTTCCACGGCCATCCCCAACTCATTCGGCACGGTTGGTGGCGTATCGAACGCCATCAGGTCACCGCGTGGAGCTGGATCTCCCCTAACAGGCGCCTGATTCGTAGGGTTGCGCATGAGGCTGGACCTCCTAGTAGTCCGGTCTCAAGGTCCCGGCGGGTGGTGCTACACCCGCCGGGACCGCACGTATTTGTCGGAGAGGAACAGAACGCTGCGCTGGTCAGCGCTGTCTCTGCTCTGCTGCGCGAGTGGGCAGCGACGAGTTCACGGTTCGCAGCGCGATCGTGGTCTTGGGCCGGGCGGACGCCGTTCGTCCTCAGGTGGACACGGTGAGCGGGGAACATCTCCACACGGGATGCCTGCGCGTACGCGAGGGCCAGCCGACAACTACGCCAGCCAGCAACAACGGTCCAGAAATACCGTCGACAGTCAGCCCACCGCCCAGCTACATCCGCCTGTCTGCCGATGACTCATCAGGCAGAACACGGTCTGGGTTCAGCGGTTGGTGCGTTCGGCCACCGCGAACAATGACAGCTACTCGGCTCTGGCCCTCATCGCCCTGTCTGGCGCGCTATCGCTTCAGCAGATGTGACCCGCTCGGCCAGCAGGTTCTGCGCCTCGCACAGGATCACCAGCTCCCCGACCGAGTTCGCGGCTATCTCCGTGAGACAGCCGCACCCAAGCTGGTAGTCCGACAGCTCGCGCAGCCGCCGTGCGAGCAGGCGCTCGCCAATGCGCTGGGTGTGCCAGCCCGGGCACAACCCGCCCAGAGCGACTCCCTTGCCGCCCAGCGCATCGTTCGTCGCCCGTGACGCGTCTACCATGGCGACACCTCCTTTGTGAGGTTGGGCCGCGCGGCCGGGCGGGGTTTCCTAGGCCGATGCCTGGTCGCGCGGCGGTCTAATTCACCGAGTGCCGTCCAAGGAGCGCGAGGCCCCCGTCTCCGCAGCTCCGGTGAAAGCGCGACTGACGCATGGACTCACTCCCCTCGTCACGATCAGTGATGTCAGGCACACTTCCGGTAGTGTGATGCAGAATCAGGCTGCAGGCAATATCTCCCGAGAATATTCTCCGAGCCTCGACGGGTGATCATGAGCGCAAACCGGAACAACCCATCCCCAACCATGCGGCGGCGGCGACTCGGAGCTGAACTGAGACGACTCCGCGAATCGGCCGGCAAGGTCGGCGACGAGGTCTCGGCCCAGCTGGGCTGGTACAGCGCCAAGGTCAGCAAGATCGAGACTGGCCGGATCGCTGTCGGCTGGGGCGACGTCGCAGACCTGCTCGATCACTATGGCGTCCCCGAAGGAGAACAGCGCGATCGCCTCATCGCACTTGCCCGCGAGTCGAAGACGAAACGGCGTGACGAGTGGTGGCAGCCGTTCAACGACATCCTGTCCCGCAACTACAAGACGGTCGTCGACCTGGAGACATCCGCGGCCTCCCTCCGGATCTTCGAGCCCCTGGTGATCCCTGGGTTGCTTCAGAACGACGACTACGCTCGCGCGATCATCAGGAGTCGCCAGGAGTACAGCGAAGAGGAAGTCGAGCGGCGCGTCGAGCTTCGGATGAAGCGACAAGCGGTCATCGAGGCCGGCGGCAGCCTCGACATGTGGGTCATCCTCGACGAAGCGGCGTTGCACCGGGAGATCGGTGGCCCGGAGGTCATGAGCAGGCAGCTCCGACGCCTGCTGGAAGTCGCCAAGGCTCCGCGTGTCCAGGTTCAGGTCGTCCCGTTCGGCGTCGGTCCGCACGCGGCGATGTCAGGTTCGTTCGGGGTCTTCTCGTTCGCCGAGGAGACCGACCCTGACGTCGTGTTCGTCGAGACGATCGCGGGCACTCTCTACCTTGAGCGCAAGGAGGACATCGCCGCCTCTAAGCTCGCTTTCGAGCACCTCCACGCGGCAGCTCGCGACCTGGCTGAATCCCTCGAACTGATCTCGGCAGCCGCGCGGACCTATGAGCAGCGGTAGGGAGACCCGGCCCCATGCCCCACAACGTTTCGAACGCGCGATGGCGCAAGTCGAGCCGTAGCGCTCAGGCCAACGACCAGTGCGTCGAACTCGCCGGCTTCGCCGACGTCGTCGCCGTCCGCGATTCCAAGGACCCCGACGGTCCGAAGCTCACCCTTACCACCGACGACTGGCGCGCCCTCACACGCGGCGTCAAAAGCCTCGGCGGCGACCAAGCCTGACGCCGCTCCAGCACATCAAAGGGCCCCTCACCTGCCCACCTACCGAGGACCGAAAACCCTGATGGGCCGCAGTGCCGTGGCCACGCTCGCCCTTCCACAAAGATGCGCGCCTGAGCGACGACGTCTTGATGCGCGAGCTGCAGTGGGACAGCGACGGCCACCGCCGACTGGGTCGCAAACCCGCCGCGGCCCTGGGGGCCGCTCCTTGGGAGATCGGCCCCGCGTGCGGTTAGCCTGATGGGCGAGTGGTCAGGGCCCGTTCGTAGAGGTCCCGAGCCTGCGGGTTGGGGATATGGCGGCGCAGCGCGGCGAGCATGGTCTGGTAGTGCTTGTCGCACCACCCGGACTGGACGGCCGGGTAGTCATCGAGCATCCGTCCCCAGTCCCGGCAGGCTTCCTCCAACCGCCCCACCGCGAGTTTCCGCTCGGCGAGGATCCCGCGGTTGCGGACACGGACCCGCTTGTAGGCGGGGGGCCTGATGCGCAGAGAGCGCTCCAAGGCGGCGATGGATCCCTTCACGTCGCCCAGCTCGAACGACACCTGCGAGACGTGGTAGCTCATCGCGGCGGGATCGTAGGAGCCGAGCGCCTTGGCCTGCGACTCGGCTTGTTCGAGGGCGGTCTCGGCTCGCCGCAGGTGGGTCAGGGCTCTGGCGCGGGCGCCGACCTGCGCGGCGGCGTGCGCCTGCTGCCCTGCCAGGAACGCACGCAACCTGGGACCGGCCTGCGGCGAGGCCGCTGCGGCGGCGTCGGCCAGGTGCAGCGCCGTGGTGCTGTGATGCAGGTCCACGGCCTGCACCGACATGCCGCGCAGCGTGGTGCAGTAAGTCAGGTGGTCACCGGCATACCCGGCCAGCTCCAGGGCCTGGCTGTAGTAGCGCTGCGCGACGCCTTCGACGCCCTCGTCCATGGCCATGTAGCCGGTGAGGTAGCAGTGGTCAGCGGCGGCCGACATCATCTGGCTCCGGATGTCCTCGCCGGCCTGCGCCCGTAGGTAGGGCGCGATCGTGTTGACCAGGAACGCCGCGGCGAGGGGCCGCACCGCCTTCCCCCCGAACTGGTCATCCAGCGAGGACAGGTGGTCGGTCATCTTCCGGACGGCGTCGACCTCGCCAGGGCCGATGCGGGTATGGGGGTCACGGCGTAGCCGGTCGAACCGTCCGGACACCTCCGACCAGCCGGGGATGGCCAAGGCCGCCGAGTAGAGGCCTAGGCCGAGGACTGCTCGCCTGCTCGGGTCCATGTCCGCACCCCCAAGATCCACCAGCCTCGTCACGATATCCGCGGCCGGGGCGGGTTCGGTCTGGCAGGGGCCCAGGCCAGCGGCGGACAGGGTGATGGGGCGTTGGAGGCGTCGCGCGAGCGCCTCACACACCAGGGGCCGGATGGGTGCCCGCGGGAGCGTCCCCGACAGCCAATGGTGGACCGCGGTGTTGTCATAGTTCAGCTTCAGTCCGGCCTCGCGGCCCAGGCGGTTCACCGCGTGTGCGAGCTGCCCGGGTGTCCATCGCGCCTGGTCGATGAGCGCGGCGAGGGCGGTGTTCGGCGGGCGGTCGTTGCGGCCTGCCATCGGCGGCTCCCCGAACTTTCAGCACTTTCAGCCTTTGCGCCAGCCTCCCCCCTTCAACGGGACCGCGGAAGCGTTTTCACTACAGCCAAGGCCACTTCGACGGGAGCAATCCCGCCCCATGAGCCCGGCACAGCAGGGACCTCACGCCGCGCTGACGTGCGGCTTAGAAGAAAACGACCTAGTCAAGCGACTGTTCACGCCGGAGCCGACGGCTCGCTCGGGCAGCATGGCCGGTCGGTACATCAGCAGCCGCCTGCGCCGCTCAGGCCGCAGCAGGCCACGATTCAGGAGGACGCCGTCATGACCGTCGACACACTGGAGAGCGCGCACCTCCGCAACCGCATGGTCGACCAGCTGATCGCCGACCAGGCGGCCAAGGGCCTCATGCTCCCTGCTTCGGTGGAGGCGGCGCTGCGGACCGTCCCCCGGGAGCTGTACGCGCCGAACACCCCGCTTCCCGAGGCGTACGCCAACTCCGCCATCGTGACCAAGCGGCGCGGTGAGGAGAGCATCAGCTCGGTCTCAGCGCCGTTCCTGATCGCCGAGATGCTCGGCCAGGCGGTAGACGCCCTGGACGGTCTGAAGGGCCGGCACGTGCTGGAGATCGGGTCTGGCGGCTACAACGCCTCGCTGCTGGCCGAGCTCGTCGGCCCGGCCGGATCGGTGACCACCGTCGACATCGACCCGGAGGTCACCGGCCGCGCCTCGGCGTGCCTGGCCGCAGCCGGCTACCACGACGTCGAGGTGGTGTGCGCCGACGGCGAGCACCCGGTCGGGCCGGGCCGCCGCTACGACCTGATCATCGTCACCGCCGGCGCCTGGGACATCCCGGCGGCGTGGCGGGAGCAGCTCACCGACGGCGGTGTGCTCGTAGTGCCACTGCGCACCTTCGGGCTGACCCGCTCGTGGGCGCTGCGGCGGGCAGGCCAGGAGCTGGTCAGCCACAGCCACCGCCAGTGCGGGTTCGTGTCCGTGCAGGGCGCCGGAGCCCACGAGGTCCGCTACCTCGACATCGCCGACGGGGTCCACCTTCGGCTGGACGAGGACCAGCAGGTCGACCCGGCGATGGTCACCGAGCTGATGCTCCAGCACCGCCAGCAGGCATGGACCGGCCTCAGCCTGGCGCCCCGCACGGTCCTGGCGGACCTGGACCTGTGGCTGGCGACCCGGCTGGTCGGTGAGGCGGACGAGTTCGTGATCCTGACCGCGCAGGAGGCCGCCGTCGAGTCCGGCGTCGTGGCCCCGGCGTGGCGGTTCGGCACCCCGGCCACCGTGGAGACCGGCGCGTTCTGCTACCGGTCGCAGCTGCTGTGGACCGGCCAGCGGTTCGACGTGGGCGCGATCGCCCACGGCCCGCACGGCTCAGCCGCGGCCAAGCGGATGGTCGAGCACATGCGCGCCTGGGTGGATGAGGACAGCCCGTCCCCGGCGCTGCGCGTCCTTGCGGCACAGACTCCCGACGGCGACCTGCCGGCCGGGACGGTCCTGGACAAGCGGCACAGCCGCCTCGTCCTGACCTTCACCCCCACCGAGGAGAAGGGACTCTCCTGATGGACACCACAGAGCACGACTACTACCAGCTGGACGTGCGTCTGGTCGACGCCGGGCCCGCCGCCAGCGGCCACGCCACCAACACCGACGACGGCTGCGGATCGGGCAACACCGGCTCGAACGCCTGCACGGGCCCCGGCAACTGACCTGATCAGCTGTCAGCAGCATCGTTCGTCCCGGGGGCCCGGCCTGCTGAAGGCCGGGCCCCCTTCTTGGAATTCGGAACGGTGAACTCAGATGCGCGACCTCCCAGCCTCTACGACGTTCCACGCGACCGAGGCGGCTTTGATCAGGGCCGCCGCCTACCCTCTGGACCTGGAAGTTCCGCCCTGGCCGGACCTGACTTGCGATCAGCCGGACGCGTGGCTGATGTGGCTGCGGGAAGTGTGGGAGCTGCCGGGCTTCGCCGAAGCCGTCACCTGCGCGACCCCCTCCTTCGCCGCCCAGGTCACCCGAGTCCTGGCCGGAGGCTCACTCCCCACGCGCCGCCTGCGCCGCGTGGTCGAGACCACCGTCCGATACCTGCTCAGGTGGACCACCCGCGCAACGCCGTTCGGCCAGTTCGCCGGCGTCGCCCCCGTCGCGTTCGGCGACCACGCGGCGGTCCGCTGGGGCCGGCAGCACCGCGACGCCGTCCTTCCCGACGAGCGCTCCATCACCGAGTGCGCCGCTGCGGCCGAGGACGACCTTCCGACGCTGCGGACCATGCAGGTGGTGACCAACGCCACGGGATACCGGCGCGGCCAGGCGTGGGTCGTCCCTTGCGCCCGGTCCCAGGACGGCCGCCGGTGGGACACCGAGATCGGGCTGACCGAACCGGTACGGATGGTCCTGGAGACCGCCCGCTCCTCCATCGCGTTCGCCGAGCTGACCGCCAAAGTCGCCCCTCATGTCGCCCACGGCACCGGCGAGGCCGAGCAGTTGTGTCGCGCGTTGGTGCGTGCCCAGGCGCTGCTGTCAGCGGTCCGGCCGCCCATGACCGTGACCGACCCCATCGCACATCTGGCGAGCCACCTCCCGGCGGACGCCCTGCCCGGCGCTGGCGGCCACGCCTCTGTGGACCGGCGCGTCGACTGCTCGGTGACGCTGCCCCCGCCGATCGTCGAGGAGGTGTGCCGGGCCGCCGACGCCCTCGTGGCAGTGGCACCGCGCCTGCCGGGTTGGGTCGCCTACCACGAGGCGTTCATCGAGCGGTGGGGGCCGGGCGCGGCCGTGCCGCTCCGCGAGGTCGTCACCGTCCTGGGCTTCCCTTCCGGGTACCGAGGATCTGTCCGGCGGGAACTCCCGTTGCTGACCACCCGGGACGCCCTGTTGGCCGACCTGGCGCAGCGTTCGGCTCTGGACGGCTGCACCGAGATCGTCCTCCACAATGACCTGATCGCGGCGCTGCGCGGCGACGACGACCGTCCTCCGATCCCTCACACCGAGCTGCGATTCGCCCTTGCCGCCGACGCGCTCGGCGACCTGGATCGGGGCGCGTTCACGCTGACGGTGTTAAGCGGCGCCCGCCACGCCGGAGTTGCTGCGGCCCGGTTCCTTCATCTGCTCACCTGCACTGAACGGGAACGGTTCCGCCGCGTCTACAGCACTCTGCCGACCGCTCTACCGGGCGCAACCACCGTGCAGCTGTCCGCGCCTCCTCTGGAGCCCCGGCTCGCCGCGCTCGCCCGCACCCCCGAACTCCTGCCCGTGCTGCCCGTCGGCGACTTCCATCCCGACCCGGCCTACACGCTGGCCGACCTGGCGGTCGCCGGCGACGGCAACCGGTTGTGGCTGGCTTCCCTCGCCACAGGCCGCCCCGTCGAGCCTCTTCTGCTGAACAGCGTTCTCCTGTCGTCCCTCCAGCAGCCGATCGTCCGGTTCCTCGCTGAGGTCTGGACGGCCTGGACAGCACCGTGCGCGCCGTTCGACTGGGGGCGCGCTCGCGGCCTCAGTTACCTGCCCAGGATCCGGCGGGGCCGCGCCATCCTGCATCCGGCCCGCTGGACCATCCACCAGGCTGACCTTCCCGACCGCACCGCGTCATGGGCACGTTGGCGCAGCGCCTGGCAACGGCACCGGATGTCGCGACGTCTGCCGATCCAGGTGCTGATCGGTGACGACGACGTCCGGCTACGCCTGGACCTGGACGACCCCGCCCAGGCGGTGCTCCTGCGCGACCAGCTCGACCGGCATAAGAGCGTCGTCCTCACCGAAGCCCCCGAGCCGCCCGGATGGCTGGCAAGCAGGCCCGCCGAGTTCCTCACCACCCTCGTCGCCACCGGCCCCCGCCCCGTACCGCGCCCGGCCCGGCCCGTCACCACGCTCCAGCACCGGCCCGCCCGATCGCGCTGGGTGGACGCAAGACTCGTCGGCACAGCGGAGGACATCCTCGCCGAACTCCACCGGGCACCGCCCCACCTCCCGGCAGGCTGGTGGTTCCTGCGCTATCCCACCCCAGCCCCTCACGTGCGGTTGCGGATCCCCCTGGCCGATCCCAGCCAGTTCACCGCCGTCGCCCAAAAGATCGCCGAGTGGGCGGAGCACCTGGACAAGGAGGGCGTTCTCACCGACTACCTCCTTGCCACCTACCGGCCCGAGACCCGCCACGGAAGCAGGACGGTCCTGGCCGCGGCCGAAGCGGTGTTCGCCGCCGACTCCCGCGCCGTCCTGGAGCGCCTGGCCGGCGACCGGCAGGCGGCCGCGGCAGCCGGGATGATCGCGATCGCCGACGGATTCACCGGCGACGGCGCCACCTGGCTCGTCGAGCATGTGCCGCATCGCAGCGGCCCGCGCCTGTCCCCGGCCCAGCTGTCCTGCGTCAACTCCTTCGCCCCGCAAACCGAGCTCGCCGCTACCCTGAAGACCTACCGGGCCGCGGCCGACCAGGACGGCCTGGACACCGACCAAGTCCTCGCCGACCTCCTGCACCTGCACCACGCCCGCGCGATCGGCGTCGACTCCGCCTCCGAGCGGCACTGCCTGCGCCTCGCCCGCGCCGCCGCCCATAGCGCCCTGGCCCGCAGGCCATCATGAACCCAGCCCAGAACCTTGCCGAGGGAGCCGTCGGGATCGCCCTGCTCCACCTGGAGAACGGCTGCTGGGACGACGCCTTCGCCGCTCTGAAGGCAGCCGTCGCCAACGGTGTCAGCATCGCCAACGATGCCAGCCTGTACTTCGGGGCACCCGCCCTGGCGTTCGTCCTGGCCGCAGCCGACCATCCCAGCCTCGCCCGCGCCAAGGCCACCGCGGCAGCGGGAACAGCGCTGGTGACGCGGCGACGCCTGGAAGCCGCTCATCGCCGCATCGACCACCGTCAGCACGCCCCCTACGGGGAGTTCGACCTCATCCGGGGCCTGACCGGACTGGGGGTCGCCCTACGCCGCATCGGTGACCAGGCACTGCTCCGCGAGATCTTGGCCTACCTGGTCCGGCTCACCCAACCCCTCCACGGCCTGCCCGGCTGGTGGTGCCCCACCGGTCCCAACCGCAACCGACCCGGCCCGGCGGGCGGCCACAGCAACCACGGGCTGGCCCATGGGATCACCGGGCCGCTGGCTCTGCTGGCACTCGCCCTGCTCGACGGCGTCGAAGTCGACGGGCAGCGCGCAGCGATCACCCGCATTTGCAAGTGGCTGGACCGGTGGGAGCAGCGGGACGACAACGGCCAGTGGTGGCCGGAAACCCTCTCCCTCCACCAACTCCAGCAGGACAACGCCGGGCTCGGCGGACCAACACGCGCATCCTGGTGCTACGGCACCCCCGGCATAGCCCGCGCCCAGCAGCTCGCCGCCCGCGCCCTGGACGATCCCGTCCGCCAACGCGCCGCCGAAGCCGCGTTCACTTCGTGCGTCACCGACCCCCGCCAAGCCGGCCAGCTCACCGGACGGGGACTCTGCCACGGAACCGGCGGCCTCCTGGCAACCGGTCGACGAGTCGCCGCCGACGCTCCAACCCCGATCCCGCTCACACCCCTGCTGCTAAGGCACCAGCGCGCCACCGCCGCCCCCGACGAGCCGGACGGCCTCCTCGACGGAGCCGCCGGCGTCGCACTGACCACCGCAGGCGTCACCTCGTCCTGGGACGCCTGCCTCCTACTCTGCTGACTCCCGCCAAGGAGAAACGACCATGCCCGACACCAACTGGACGCAAGTCAACCTCACCTTCCCCAGCAACAGCGCCCGCGAGCGCGAGCTCCAGGGCGTCGCCCACCTGAGCCGGGTCCTGCCGGACGCCGAAGCAAACGGCCTCATCACCGCCTGGTTCTTCACCCGCAAAGGACACTGGCGCATCCGCTACCTCTCCACCCCAGGCGACAGCACCGGCCAGTCCATTCACCACCTCCTCACCCAAGGCGTCAAAGCCACCAGCGACATCTACGAGCCCGAGACTCACGCCTTCGGCGGCACAGCCTCGATGGCTTTCGCACACCAGCTCTTCTACGCCGACAGCCGCCACCTCCTCACCTACCTCAGCGGCAACGCTCACAACCGCCGCGAGCTGTCCATCGTCCTGTGCACCGCCTACATGCGCGCCGCCGGCCTGGAGTTCGGCGAGCAAGGAGACGTCTGGGCCCGAGTAGCCGACCAACGCGCGCCACTGCGGACGGACCGGCCGCCCGCCTCAACCTGGGCGACGTTCACTGGCGACGTCCGTGAGCTTCTTCTCGGCAACCTCCGCACCGACGACCTCACCACCACGTGGATCCAGGCGTTTCAGCATGCGGGAGAACAACTGCGCCACCTGCGAGAGCAAGGCCGCCTCACCCGCGGAATCCGCGCCGTAACCGCCGAACACGTAATCTTCCACTGGAACCGGATAGGAATCATGGGGACCACCCAAGCGCTCCTGGCCCGTGCCGCTACAGACGCCGTCTTCGGCGAACGGCCCCGGGTGGGCACCTTCAGTGGATCGCGCGCTCGGTGACCTGCAAAGACACCGACAAGCGAACCCCGGCAGGCCACCCGCACGTTCATTTGTCTGTTGCAGGAGACCGGGCGTTTTGCAACGACCTATGCAACAGCGAACGGCCTGGTCAGCACGGAGACGGGAGCGCCTTTCATAGGCGATCTCCTATGAAACACGGGCGTGATGTTGAGCGACAGGTTTTCGTCAGCGGACGCGACGAGATGGTGTCAGTGGTCCGGCGACACGTTCTTGTCAGTAGTCGGCGGTGCACCGGCCATCCCACGGTTACGAGGCGGGTGGTGGTTACGCGCTGGGCTCGTCGACGATGGCGAACTCGGGCCAGGGCTGGCCGCCTTGCGGCATGTACTCGTCGCGTTCGCGGGTGATGTGGTCGTCGGTCCGGTAGCGCAGGCTGAACAGCACGTCGTCGGCGACCGAGACGTGGTGCGGGCCGTTGCGGCTGTAGAGCAGGCCGCTGCCCTTCAGAGCGCGTTCGGTGTACCGCCAGGATTCGCTGGCGCGGTGCGCGAGGTAGCGCGGGCCGTCTCCCTCGGCCAGCGCGGTCAGCAGGACCAGGGCGTCGTGTTCGTCCAGGAGGCCGCGGGAGCGGTCGGTGTCGTGGATAGCCGTGCGTTCGTGGTCGGTGAGGGTGTCCAGCCGTGGGGTGAGGGTGTAGCGCTCGGGCGCGACGCGACGTAGCGCCAGCGGGCCGGCGACGTCGGGATGGTCGTAGGCGTTGTTCAGGGTTGCGGTGATGCGGGGGAGAGGCCAGCGCAGGGCGGTGGCGAGTTCGTCGACGCTGAGCGGGGTGGAGGCGGTGGCCAGCGCGGTGAGCACGGTAAGGGTGTCGTGGCGCAGGCCGTCGTCCCCGCCGGTGTCGTCGAGCGCGTCCTTGTCTGCGGTGCCGGACTGGCCGTGATGCGGCTGGCGTCGTTTGCCAAGCACGCCGTGGAACTCGGCGACCAGGTCGGCGGGGTGGATGTCGAGTTGGCGGGCGATCTCGATGAGGACGCGTACCGGCTGGTCGATCAGTTCTGGCTGCGGGCCGGCGCCGAGTTGGTGGGGGTGGATGCCCAGCAGGTCGCCCATCTCCCACAGCGACAGCCCGGCCTTCCGCAACCGGTCGTGGATGCCCCGGATCCTCTTTTTCACATCGGCTCCTTGCGGCGGATCCAGGGTGGTCGGGCACGGCTGGAAGGTGGCGGCCAGGGCATCTGGGTGGAGTCCAGTAGCGGGATACGGGCCAGGTGCAGGCCGCGCTCGATGAGCCAGCCGTAGCTGCGGCGGGTCAGAGCGATGTCGGCGCCGTATTTGCAGTGGCCGTCGTGCAGCCAGTTGGCCTGCAGGTTCAGTTGGCGCAGGGTGCGGCGGATCGCCTCGCGCAGGCTGTCGTGGGGTGAGTGGGTCTCGGGCTGGTCGGGGTGGAGGAAGTAGGTGTCGGTGTCGGCGGCGCCCTGGCCGCGCCGGTAGGCCGGGTGCGCGGTGAAGATCCGGCGGGACGAAGGCGGGGATGCGGATGGGTTCCATCGGGGCGAAGGCGAAGTAGGCCATCGCCGCCTCGGGGCCCTTGATGGTCTGGGCGATGGTCTCGTGGGAGGTGAAGCGGAGGGCTTCGTTGAGGGCGCGGGCGTGGGGCCCGCGGATCGCTGATCCGTCGGGGGCGATGTCGTTGATGCGCAGCTCGTCGAACAGCCCGGTGCCGCGGTTGAGGTGGAGCGAGAGGGCGGTGGCCGCGGCGGTGTCGGTCCGGCAGTTTTTCTCCAGCGCGGCGGCGCGCGGGGCGGTCAGGTCGCCCAGCAGCCGCCGGGCCGGGCTGGGGCCGAGCGCGTCCGGCCGCCACTGCAAAAGCACCCGGCGGACCAGCAGCGCGGCCTGGACCGCGCGCAGGCGCACCAGCGCGGCTTGCGGGCTGGGCGCGGGGCCGATCATTACGTCGCGCAGCCAGCCGTCAGGGAGGTGACGAACCCGAGGCTGAGGTCGCGGTCGATGGCGGCGAAGGGTTCGTCGTAGGCGTCCAGCCAGGTGTCGGTGGCTTCGGCGGCGGCGTAGTACACGGTCGCGATGTACGCGAAGTCGCGGCGGTCCAGGTGGCGGCGGCAGGCGGCCAGGAAAGTGGTGAAGTCCGCAGCCGGGAGCGGTGGCCATCGCACGGCAGCGGGCGCGGCGGGTACGGGCACCGTGGGCAGGCGGGCGTAGAACTCCCACAGGCTGACACGTTCGGGGATCACGCCGGTCGCCTGCTGCAATGTGGGGATGGGCTGCATGATGTCCGGGCTGAGGGAGGTGCTCCACAGCAGCCATAGCCGCGCACCGGTCGCGGTGGCGAGCTGAGGAGTTGCTCGCCGGTGACCAGGTGGGTTCGGTCGACGATCAGGTCGCTGACCGCCGCTCCGGTGAGCCACGCTTCGGCCAGTTCCCACGCCAGCGCGGTGACGCGCTCACCGGCGGCCGCGGCGGGGGGCTTTCCGGCGGCGACCAGAACGTCCAGACCCAGGGTGGTCAGACCGCGGGCGCCGGGAGTGGGACGGATGACCGCCCGGCCGTGCGTCGGTCCTCCGCAGGCGTTGATGTGGCGCGTGGCGGCCAGCTCATCGCCGGCGTTGTCGACCAGCATCACCGCGGGCACGGGCGCCCCCGGCGGCGCCAGCTGCGGTACTTCCAGCAACGCTTGGGTCGGCGGTTGCGGGGGCAGGCTGGGGTCGGTGTTCATGGCAGGCCGCCACCGAGTTTGGCGTAGGCGTTGTCGGCGACCTCCGCGGTGATCTGCTTGAGCCGGTGGGCGCGGCACAGCGACAGCGCGGTTTGGGTGAACACCGCCCAGTTGCGCAGCATGCCCTTGCCGTAGGCCTCGTCGACCTCGGTCTGCAGCGCCTCGTCGGCGTCGCGGTAGATGGCGTGGTAGCCGCGCATCAGCGCGGGCACCTTGGCCCGCTCCAGCTTGGTGAACGGCAGTCGGCGAAACACCCGCGAGGCCAGCATCGGCTCGCGCGAGAGCACCTCCCAGCAGCCGTCGCCGCCGACGTACAGCAGCGCGAACCGGGTGTCGGGATGGTCGTGCAGGTGCCGCAGCAGCTCGATGCAGTCGCCGTTGAGGCGTTGCGCCTCGTCGACCACCACCAGGCGCCGCGGTCCCGACAGCTGCTCGATCAGCGCGGCGGTCAGGTAGAAGCGGTTGCGGCTGCGCGGGGCGGGTGTCCCGGTCAGCGCCTTCAGCAGTTCGTCGGCGACCAGCCGCATGGTCGGCTTGCTGGGGAACGCCAGCGTGCAGGTGACCACCTGCGGGGCCTTCCGCGTGCCCGGCCGGGCCTGCTCGCGCTCGCGCAGCCGCTCCAGGTGGGCCTCGACCGCGAAGGTCTTCCCGGTGCCGGCGACGCCGTGCACCACCCCGGTCGCCGACACTTTGATCAGGTCGTCGATGATCTGGCCGGTCAGCTGGTATTGCGGTGTCTGCAGGGTGGCGGCGCCGGTGAGGGCGACGAAGTGCCGGGGCATCAGCCCTCCTGCTCGTCTGTGGGTTCGCCAGCGGGATCTGCGGCGGGGCCGGCGGCGGGGTCGGTCAAACCGAGCAGGTTGGTACGGGCGCGGCGGCGCAGCAGATCCTCGCCGCGCCGCGCGGCCAGTTCATCGCCGGGGGTGGCCGGGAGCACACGGGCCTCGGTGACGGCGCCTTGGCCGTCGGTGAGCGGGACGAGCGTCGTTCGGGCCCGCGCGGCGGCCTTGCGCCGCAACCGCCCCAGCCGCTTGCGCTCTTGGGCGGCGTGCGCGCGGAACGCGGCGCGCTGGGCGTCGGTGGCCTGGGACTGGGGGACGGCGGTGCACAGGAACTCCCCGTCCCCGTACACCTCGACAAACCGGTCATCGTGCGGCATGTAGCGGATCTGGACACGTTCTCCGCCGCGTCCCTGCAGCTCGGGGGCGAAGTAGTGCAGGTTGTTGCGGCGGATACCGTACTTGCCGATCACCGCGTCCTGACCGGCCAGCAGCAGGTACCGCAGCTGCGCGGTCTCGATCCGGTGAAGCGGCCCGGGGGCGTCGTGCCAGGCTTGCAGCCGGGTGCGGCCCTCCAGCGCCGAGTGCGGCCAGTCGGTGTTGTACCAGGACGCCCACGAGGCGAACAGCGCGACGAACCGCTCCAGCGCCATCGGCCCGCCCTCACCGGCTTCGACCTCGGCGGCGGCGACGCGGGCGGCGAGCCGATCGTCTAGCGGCCCGTACAGCCGGCCGGCGGCGTCGCGCGGGCCCTTGGTGTAGCCGGGCAGCGCGTGCAGCAGGGTCTGCTCGATGGTGCGGTGGACCCGTTCGACCTTGCCCTTGCGAAACGGGTGACGGGCGGGAAGCCGGTCGATCTCTACGCACAATGCTGCGAACGCCTCGCGCACCGCGGTGGCCGCGAACTCCAGGCCGCGGTCGATGCGCACCCCGGCCGGGACCGCACCGAACGGCCCACGAGCCGGGTCGTGCACCATGCCTATCCGCACCGCGGTCAGCACGGTGCCGGCGGTCGGGGTCAGCGCGATCGCCCAGCCGACCAGCGTCCGTGTCCCATCGTCGACCACCGCGGTCAGCCACGGCCGGCACGCGGTCATCCCGCGTTTGGGCAGCACCAGGATCGGCAGCTGCTTGTGGTCCATCTCCCAGCACTCATTGCGTGCCGACGGAGTGCGCTGCTCAAACACGCTCACTGCCCGTACCCCGGCCTCACCCCGCGTCCAGGCGGCCCGCTCGGCGGGCGTCAACTGCCGGGCGAAGGCCCGCTCCAGCGACCGCAGCGACAACGGAGGAGCATCCGCCCAGCCCTCCACCAGGAACAGCGGCACTGGCACCCCGGCCGCCACCACTTCCCCCTCGAGGACACCCAGGGGCGCATCGGCCGGCACGGCGGATGATGCGGCGGACGGCGTGGCGGCGTGGCGGCGTGCGCAGCGATGACCGCGTGCCGCGCCCGGTGCAGCGCCGCGATGTTGCCGTAGAAGTACGCGAACGCCTCACGGTCGGTCTCGGTCAACCGGTACGCCTGCGGCCCTGGACGACGTCCGCGGTCCCCGTCCGGATCGCCCAGCCACCGCCAGACTGTCCGCCCGCTCACCCCGAGCCCCTCTGCCGCCAGCCGCACATGCCCCGAGGTCAGCTGCCCGGCGGCACGCAGCTGCCGCAAGCGGGCTATTGCCGCTGCTCGCTTCGCCGCGTCCACCCGCGGGCCGCGTCGGGACATCGTGTTCTCCTGGAGCTGGACAGATCACCACCCCTGACGATCCCGGACGGTAGCAATACGAACACGGACCGTCCGCTAAATTCGGGATGACTGGCACGGACCGGCCAAGCCCGTCGCCGACCTGCCCTTTGGGCGCGGGAACGACGTGTGTGCCTGAAAACCGTGAGCGGTACAGGTCCGCCATCCACGATGATGAATCTTGTGTCCCTGGCCCAGACCCTGTTGCACAGTGCTCCGTCCGAGGTGACGATCGATCAGATTCGCCGGCTGGTGGCGATGGTCGGTCCCGAGAGCCCCACGCTGGAGTACAAGGCCAACATGACCTCCACCATCGCCAAGGCCGTGGCCGCGTTGGCCAACACCTATGGCGGTCTGGTCCTGGTCGGTGTCACCGATGACCGAGAAGTCACCGGTGTCAAGGAGAAGACGCTCGAAAGCGTGTCCGAGCACTGTCACAGCACCATTGAGCCCCCGTGGGTGCCCGAGATCATCCCGGTCCCGATGGACGACGGCTCGGGTAAGTACGTCCTGGTCATGCGGGTGGTGCCCGGCGTCGGGCCGCGACCGCTGCTCGTTGACGGGGCTGCGCCGGTCCGGCACCACAACACCACTCATCCGGCCAGCTGGCAGCAGCTCGCCGCGATGTTCGCCGAGAGCGACACGGTCGCGCAGGCTGACCCGTGGTCCATCCGGCCCCCCGACCTCCCGCGAGGGCCGACGGGTGATCCGGACGAGCATGTGGATTTGATCGTTCGATCCGGTCTCAACGTCCGCATCGATCCCCGGGCGGCCTGGCGTCCGCTGCGCGAGCAGGACGTCGACCAGTTGGCCGACGCACTGAACCGGTCGGAACTGGTCGGCCAGCTCGCCGACCTGATCTCAGGTGGTGGCGGCTGCGGCATCCGCCGGTTCCACCGCCGCGGACACAACCGATCCCGCGTCATCAGGCTCCAGTGGCAGGGACTGCCATCCGGCTGGACCTCCGGCGGCCCGGTTCCCGTCGAAGCGCTGCTGTCGGCCGAGGTGCCGGGCGGCTACGGCCAGCCCGCCACCCACCTTCTGGTGCACCTGGACGTCACGATCCGTATCGCCAGCTGGCTCAGAACGGAGGAAGCCCGCTGGGTTCCAGCCAGCGGCAGCCAGCAGAACCGCCCTGAGCCCGACTGGCAGATGAGCGTCGATGCTCTCGGGGGGCTCATGGACGTGCTGGTCGCCGCGCTCGTCGACCAGCACGTCGTCGGCTCGCTCGCCGAGTTGGCGCAGATCGATTCATTGGCCGTTCCCCAACCCCGCGCCCTTCACTTGGTCACTCGGCGACCGATCCCGCAGACCCTGGACATCGGCGCCCTCAAGACGATCCCCGAGGCAGGCAACTCCCACGGCGCGCATCTGCTCGCCGACCCCGGCTTCGACCTCACCGATCCCCCCAGCCGGCACAAGCAGGTCGACGCCTGGCTGGTGCAGACGGCATTGGACGCTGGGCTGCTCGGCATGGAGGAACTACTGGCGAGCCGCCCTTCGCCATGGGCTACCGGCTGAGGCCAGACCGCATTGCTCGATAGATCGCCTCGGCCGCCGACGGGCGGTCTCCAGCTTCAAGAAACCTTCGTTAATTGAAGATCACTCCGAAGAGTCCGGCGGCCCCGGAAATCCCTTCAAAACCTGCCGCGTTCAATAACCCCGTAGTGCCGTTTGTTGAGAGAATTCCGGGTTTGCCGCCCCAACACACCGGCCTCGCCGGTCGCCGAGCCGAGCTCGCCGCCGACCGCGCTGGAACTCCCCGGCGATCCGCTCGCCGCGTTCCCCGCCAGCCGCACCGAGATCCGCATCGGGTGCGCCCGCGTCTCCACCATCGGCCAGAACCTGCAGCAGCAGATCGACGCGCTCAAGGCGGCCGGGTGCCGCAAGGTGTTCGCGGACAAAAGGTCCGGCAAGACCGCCGCGCGCCCCGAACTGAAGGCCTGCCACGCCTTCCTCGACGCCGGCGACACCCTCGTCGTCCCCTCGCTGGACCGCTACGGCCGCTCCCTTCAGGACCTCATCGCCATGGTCGCCGAGCTGCGCGGCCGGCAGATCGGGTTCACCTCGCTTGTTGGAGCTCTCCCCGGGTGGGGTGTGTTTTCGCCCTGTATCAGGGGATGGGCATGTCGAGGCTGATGCGGCGGTTCCTGCGGCTGTGCCTGATCTCTGGACGATCGGAGGTCGCGTTGGCGAGCCGGCCCGGGGGAGGCGGGGTGGGCATGTTGGGCTCGAACTATGTCGCTGGAGCGGACCTGGTGCCTTGGTTCCTCAGGGAGCGGATGGAACGGCGGGGCGGCTGGTGAAAATCACGTTCCTGTTGCACAGCGCGTACGAGATGGGTGGCACCTTCCGGTCCAACATCATCTTGGCCAACCACTTGGCCGACCGACACCAGGTAGAGATCATCACTGTTCTTCGCTGTTGTGAGGAGCCGTTCTATCGCGTCGATGCGCGGGTCAGGGTGCGCACGATGGTCGATGTTCGCGGGCGGTCGGGGGTCTGTCGCTGGCTGGACCGCTGCTCCAGCCGGCTGATCTGTCGGGCCGACCCTCGACGCCGGGAGGTCCCGCTCCGCGGTGACCCGCGGTTGTGGCGGGCGTTGCGGGCCCTGCGGACCGACGTCCTGATCGCCACGCGCAGCGGCCTGAACCTGCTCGCCGCCCGTCTCACGCCGCGTGGTGTGGTCGTCGTCGGGCGTGAGCACCGAAATTTCGGCTTTCACGACACGGCCATGCTGGAGCAGATCGGCCGCTGGTATCCGCGACTGGACGCGCTGGCGACCCGTACCGAAAGCGACCGCCGTGACTATGCGCAAATGCTGGGTGGGGCCGTGCCGGTGGTGGCGCTTCCCGGCGAACTGGGTCCGCGCCGACGGCTGCGCTCATCACAGGACCAGCGGGTCGTCGTGGCAGCCGGCCGGTTCGACCCCGTCAAGCGCTACGACCTGCTGATCCGCGCCTTTGCCAGGGTGAGGGCGGCCCACCCGGACTGGACCTTGCGGCTTTACGGCGGCGGAGCGCTGGAAGCCGACCTTCGCGCGCTCGCCGACAGGCTGGGACTCGGCGCAGGCGTCCAGTTCATGGGGCATGCCAACGACATCGAGGCCGTGCTGGTCCAGGCGTCGATCCTGGCGGTCAGCTCCGACAACGAGGGCTTCGGCAGGACGATCGTCGAAGCGTTCGGCTGTGGCGTCCCGGCGGTCAGTTTCGACTGCCCCCGCGGCCCCCGCGAGATCATCATGCCCGGGCGTACCGGCCTGCTCGTCCCACCGGGCGACATCGACGCCCTCGGCACGGCACTGATCGAGCTCATCGACAACGACCGGCTGCGGCGGGATATGGCGGGCAACGCCTTCGAAGCGGCCCGGCAGTACGACATCGACATCCTCGGCGAACGCTGGGGCGCCCTGCTGACCGGCCTGGTGGCCGCCAAGGGCGGGGCGGCGCGTGCTGGTTCCCGGCGGTGACCCACAAGGAAGGACGCCTGTGCAGGACTGGTCGATCGGCATCTTCGAAGGGCAATCCCCCCTGCACCTGGAGCCGGCCCCCGGTAACCCGGTGCTCACCCGCGATCACATCCACGACCTCGACGCGGCCTTCGTCGCCGACCCTTTCACCCTGCGCGTCGGCGACCGGTCGCACATGTTTTTCGAGATCTACGACCGGGCCGCGGGGCTGGGGCGGATCGGTCACGCCGACAGTGTCGACCATCGATCCTGGACCTACAACGGCGTGGTCCTCTCCGAGGACTTCCACTTGTCCTACCCGTTCGTCTTCACCCACGCCGGAAGGATCTACCTGGTCCCCGAGACGCGGCGCACCGGGCAGGTGCGCCTTTACGTGGCCGATGCGTTCCCGACCGGCTGGCGGCCGGTCATGGTCCTGCTGCACCGGCCACTGGCCGACCCGACGCTGTTCTGCCATGACGGCAGATGGTGGATGTATGCCTGCGGCCCGCACAACCATGACCATCTGCATCTCTTCCACGCCGACACACTCTTTGGGCCGTGGTCCGAACACCCCGCCAGCCCTCTGATCTCCGGCGACCCCGGCCGGGCGCGCCCGGCCGGCCGACCCGTGCGATGGAACGGGCACCTTGTGCGCTACGCCCAGGACTGCCGAGGCGGGTACGGCATGGGAGTACGGGCCTTCACCGTCACCGACCTGACACCCCACGACCACCAGGAGACCCCGACACCCATCGACCCCTTCGCCCACGCCGCACGCCAGCCCTGGAACCAGGGCGGGATGCACCACATAGACCCGATCCACCACCAGGGAAGATGGCTGGCCTGCGTTGACGGCTGGGGCACCACGTGACGCCGCACGGCCTGTGCGCATCGGCACGGCCGCCGAACGCGCAGGCCGCGGCGGGGC
>NZ_JBFAOF010000005.1:0-39392 GCF_040675125.1 Spirillospora sp. NPDC049652
AGGCCGCAGGCCGCAGGCCGCAGGCCGCAGGCCGCAGGCCGCAGGCCGCAGGCCGCAGGCCGCAGGCCGCAGGCCGCAGGCCGCAGGCCGCAGGCCGCAGGCAATGGCGACCCCACACGCGGCCCGCCGTCCACGGCCACCGCCACGCGCGGCCCGCCGTCCATGCCCCCACGTCCCCCCCTCATCGGGCGACCCCATCCGCACCTGCACCCGGGCAGCGCCCCATAAACACCCACGCTCCAGCTGCTCGAACGCGCCGCCCCCCAACCACGCTCCAGTTGCTCGGACGCGCCATCTCCCAATCCGCGCCAACGCTCGGGCAGCGGCCGACGAATACCCAAGCTCCCGACGGGCCGGACAGCTGCACGCTTGTACCCCAAACGCCCGCAGGTTCCGCCGGCACTCGCCCGGTGTACCCGCCCTGGACCGGCGAGATGTCGTGGATCCCCGGCATCCCGGACCCGGAGCACGGCGCGCTGCGGGCGTCGAGCGGACATGCAGCCACCGACACACGCAGCCAACCTGTTCGCGCCCCCCTGTCCGAATGAGCGCACACCCAGCGCCTCACGCCCTCTTTAACTCGCCTTCAGTAGCGTGCGCTGCCTATGCGTCTCGCCAATGTCGCCTTCCGCTACGGCCGACGCGGACCTTGGGTACTCCGCGACGTGTCAGTCACCCTCCGCCCCGGCGACATCGTCGAACTCACCGGGCCGAACGGCGCAGGCAAGTCGACTCTGCTGAGACTGCTCGCCGGCCTCCACCGGCCGCACCATGGCGCCATCACCGAACGCCCTGCCTCGGTCGGCTACGCCCCTGAGCGTTTCCCCACCGATCAGCCCTTCACGGTGAGCGCCTACCTGGCGCACATGTCCGCGCTACACGGGCTCCCACCTTCCGCTGCGGCCCGGTGGACCCACCTCCTCAATCTTGATCATCTTCTGAGCACCTCTCTCGGTGACCTCTCCAAAGGCAGCGCTCAGAAAGTAGGGCTCATCCAGGCCCTCCTCCCCGCGCCCCCACTTCTCCTCCTGGACGAACCCTTCTCCGGCCTGGACGCCACGACCTTGGACCTCCTCCCGAAACTCCTGGCCTCTCTCGCCGCCGAGGGCACCACCATCGTCCTCAGTGACCACCAGCGCGTCCTCCATCAGCCTGATGCCGCACCCTTTCTTCCAACCATCAGGCACTTTCACCTCTCCAACACCACTCTCACGGACCAGAGCACTTCCACCCCACCCTCCGTCCAAGACCGAACGCCTGCCCCAGCTGCGGCCCCCACGCTCCCCAACGGCTTCCCCGCCGCGCCGGCCCCGCGCCTCGCAAGTCACACGAGCCCCAGCACCCCGGCCAGCGCCGCGAGCACCTCCCCGAGCGCACCATCTGCTGAGAACGGTCAAGGCCAACCCCTCCCATCCACCGCTCCAGGTGACAACCGCCAAGCCGAAGCAGCCCGCCAGAGCACAGCGGTTACGGGCGAGCCGCCCCTACGTGAGCCATCTGAAAGCCCACCGAACCCGTCGCTCCGTGGTGAATGGACGGTTCTTGAGGTGGTCGTGAGAGCGGACGAAGCAGACGACGTCGAGCGCGGGTTGCGGGCCGCCGGGCGAATTGTGCGGAGGGTCGACCACTCGTGACCGCGCTCATCCGTTTCCAGCTCGCCGGATATCTCCGTTCGATGAGGTTCCTCCCTTCGCTGATAGTCGCGCTTCTCCTGGTACTTCTGGTGTTCGGCCAGTGGCCGAGTGGACCTGACCCGGTCAAGCTCGCGACTGGCACGTACGGGGACGCCGCCGCCTTCATGGTTCCGCTCTCGGCGTGGACGACCCGCTCACTGCTCGACACCCAGCCCACCGTGCAGCGATGGCTCACTGTGCTGGCCGTCCGCCGATCCGCTGTAGGCGGGCTGCTCGCTGCCTTCACAGCCAGCAGCGCGATCAGTCTTCTGCTCTTCGCCGCTCCCTTCCTCCAGGCACTGACAGTTGGGGTTCCGGCAAAGACCACAGGGGCCGCCGTGCTTCTCGCCGTGTTCGCCTGTGCCGCCGGCACCGCCATCGGCGCATGGACGAGCCGAGCAATCATCCCCGGCGCCGGAGCGGCCCTCCTGGCCCTGCTCTGCGCCCTGACGGCATCCCTCCTGCTCGGCCTGGGACGTCTGAATTACCTGGCCATCCCCTATCTGAACTGGATCAAGGCGGCCCATAAGGGCCCGTCTGCGCTCCAAGCCTCACTTCCCGGCGTCATGCTTCACCTCGGGCTCTGGTGCCTGATCGCGACGACCGGATACCTGGTGGTTCTCCATCGCCGAAGCATCCCCACCTGACGTAGCCCCAGCCTGCGAGGCACCCCCTTCAGTAACCAAGCCCGATCCGCACACGGAACCCGCCTAAGGCCGCGCCGGTCCATGGCCGCAGCGCCCTCCCCTCAAGGCCGGTCAAGTCCGAGGCCCCTCCCCTCCAGAGCCGGTCTCAACCACGGCCCCGGCTCATATCCACGGCCTGACCGCACCACGGCCAAGTCCCATCCACACGGAGGTCCCCTCGTCCAGGTACGAAGCCGTTCCACACCCGACGTCCGGCCGCCTTGAGCCGAAGTTCGTCCGCTTTGAGCCCGGCCCACGTCCAAGGCCCAGCCACCCCCAGACCGGTCTTAACCACGACCACGCCCATGTCCACGGCCTGACCGCCTCACGGCCAAGTCCTCCCGCACGCGAATCTCGTCCGTACACAAATCCCGTCCAGGTACGAAGCCGGTCCACATGCGAGGTGCGTCCACCTTGAGCCCGGCCCACGTCCAGGCCCATCCACCCCCAAACCGCTCGCGGCGACGCCCATGTCCAGCCAGTCCGCGCCAAGGCCGTCCGCGTGCAAGGCCCGTCCACCACGGGCCCCGTCAAAGTGCTTGGTGGGTCAATCGGGCACTTTCCAAGGGGGCATCAGGTTGCACCATGAAGGACAGGCTTCCTGGGTCGCCCCAGAACCAGCCCAGGGCCGGGTCCGAGTCGAGCTGGACGACGAGCCGTCCGCCGTTGAGGCGCTCACGGAGTTGATCGGTGAGTCTCCTGGTCGCGGCCTTGCGCGCCTCGGACGCTTCTCGCGCGTCCTGGTCGGTCTTGTCGGTCGCGCCCCGGCCCTCGGCCGGTCCCGTTCTCGCCGCCTCAACGGCCGCCCTGACCTCCTCCAAGCGGACGGAGTCGACGTTCGATGGGAGGACGGACACCGACCGCCTCGGCCGGCGCGGAAACAGGAAAGCAGGGTCGTGGTCGTCTTCTCGTCTGAAGCATCCGGGATCCAGCTTGGAGGGCCCTGCGCCGAACGCCGACGCATCACCGTCGGAGGCTCCAGAAGGATGGCAGGCGGTGGGCTGGCTGACGGGCTTCCCTGCGCCCGACCGGACCGTGCCGGTGCCGGCCGACAGCAGCGACGAAGCCAGAAGGTCCCCAGCACCACGGTCACGGTCACCAACAGCCCCACCCGGGGCCGCGTACTGGGGCGAGACGCGGCCCAGTCGCGACGGAAGTGGATCCCGGAGGCTCGGAGCGGAACGACCGCTCTTCCTTGTGGCCTTGGCCCAGGAACGGTCGGTGAGCCGAATGACCTGGTCGGCTATGGGCCCCTGTGCTGGCCCGGCTGCCGTTGTCTCCGCCACAGGACGGGAGGCGGGTTGCCGCTGAACCAGAGGCGGACGGCCCGAATCCAGCGGTCCCCTCGCACGATCGGCTTCGAGCAGGACGGGCCATCCGCCGATCTGATGGCGCGGAGCGCCGTCGGACCAGACCTGTTCGAGCCAACTCTCATAGAGGAACCGGTACGGGCCAAGCGTTCCCGGACGGACCCGCTCCAACAGGTCGAGGGCGGGATCCAGCGGGCTCGGCAGCGACCAGAACGGAGCCACGCCCCAAGAACGGCCAGCGGACGCCACCGAAGGCACAGGAGGCGACGCCGGCTCCAGATCGTGGGCATAGACGCGACCGGACACGGACTCGTCATCCCGCACGCCCGGCACGACAGCCGAATGGTAGAACGACGCGTGCCCCCTGGCCGGAAGGCCGTCCAGGCGCGGCATCGCGGCGAAGTCGATCGTGCAGAGGTGCCGCATCGGGCGCCCCCCGGCCGTCGGCCAGGGTTCCCCGGACGGGAGTAACGGCCGGTCGCCGAGGTGCAGGGCGGATGATCCGCCAGACGCCAGACGCAGGGCCGGACGGGCGAGGGAGAGCAGGATCCCGGCGGTCTCCGGCGTCAGGAAGGCGCTGAAGAGCGGGTGGAGGCGGCGGAACAGTTCGGCGTTCATGTGACCCAGCGTGGCGGGTCCGCTCCAGCCGTCGCCACTCGTCCGGCGATCTGTGGATAACTTGTCGGTCAGCGCGGTTCCAGGGCTCCCGCCAGCTGGTCGAGGAACTGGTCGACCTCCCGCTCGCCGTAGGCGGCGACGAGGAAGCGGCCCGTCCGGAAGGTCACCTCGCGCACGTCCCGGGCCGTCACCGGGGCCTGGGTACCGCGCAGACCGGCGACCACCCGGTCCAGGAAGGCGTCCACGTCGGCCATCACGTAGCCCGAACGAGCGACGGCCTTCGGGAAGTGCGCGTCCTGCACCCACGAGATCAGCCATTCGGTCTGGACGCGCGGGCGACGCCGACGGGTGGCGCGCTGGGCCGGGGCGGCCTGGAGCCGCAGGATGCACTCCTGCAGCATCGTGTCGACCGCCCGCCGGTCATAGCCATGGATCACCACGTTGAACCGGGTCGCTCGGACCTCGTCCGCGCCCAGCGGAGGGCCGCCACCCTCCAACGCGGCCCGGACGCGCCTCACCAGCTCGTCCACCTGCGCGCGGTGGTATCCGCGCATGGCCACAGGGAAGCCTTCGGCCGTCACCGCCACCGGCGTTCTCCTTCCGGGGCGCGCGGCCGGGGCTCAGTCCTCGGTGGACGCGGCGAGCTGGCCGCAGGCGCCGTCGATCTCGCGCCCGCGCGTGTCGCGGACCGTGACCGGGACCCCGTGGGCCTCCAGCCGGCGGACGAACTCGCGCTCGTCCTCGGGCCGGGAGGCGGTCCACTTGGAACCCGGCGTGGGATTCAACGGGATCAGATTGACGTGGACGAGATGTCCGCGCAAGAGGCGGCCCAGCAGGTCGGCCCGCCACGCCTGGTCGTTCACGTCCTTGATCAGCGCGTACTCGATGGAGACCCGCCGTCCGGACCGCTCCGCGTAGGCCCACGCGGCGTCCAGGACCTCGGAGACCTTCCAGCGGTTGTTGATCGGGACCAGGTCGTCCCGGAGCTCGTCGTCGGGGGCGTGCAGGGAGACCGCGAGCCGCACCGACATGTCCTCGGCGGCGAGCTTCTCGATGGCGGGCACGAGGCCGACCGTGGAGACCGTCACCGAGCGCTGGGAGATGCCGAGACCGCCCGGGGCGGGATCGGTGATCCGCCGGACAGCGCCGATCACGGCCTTGTAGTTGGCCAGCGGCTCGCCCATCCCCATGAAGACGATGTTGGAGACCCGGCCGGGGCCTCCGGCGACGCGGCCGCGGGCCAGGGCCCGTGCGCCGGCGGCAACCTGCTCCACGATCTCCGCGGTGGACAGGTTCCGGGTGAGCCCGGCCTGCCCGGTGGCGCAGAACGGGCAGTTCATGCCACATCCGGCCTGGGACGAGACGCACATCGTGGCCCGGTCCGGGTAGCGCATGAGCACCGACTCGAACAGAACCCCGTCGAACGCCTTCCAGACGGTCTTGAGAGTCCTTCCGTCGTCACAGGCCAGTTCGCGCACCGGGTCGAGGAGTTTGGGCAGCAGCGCGCCGACCAGCCGCTCGCGGAGGGCGGCGGGCAGGTCGGTCATCTGCTCGGGATCGTCCTCGAGCCGCCCGAAGTAGTGCCGGGACAGCTGATCGGCCCGGAAAGGCTTCTCGCCGAGTTCGGCGACGGCCTCGCGCCGCTCGGCGGCGGTCAGATCCGCGAGGTGGCGCGGCGGCTTGCCCCGGCGAGGAGCGGCGAAGACGAGCTTCGCCGGGGTCTTCTTTACGGTGGCGGCCGGTTCGGCGGTAGCAGACATGGTTCTCCCAGTGTCGCAAACCCCGGCCTATGCCTTGGACGCTTGGCGTAACCGGTCGCTTAGACGCCCGCTGCGCCGCACCCATGGCCCGAGGCAATTCCGCTCAGAATCAGCTACCGGCGAGGCCCGGCCTAAGGGGTGGGATCGTCCGCCCACGCGTTGCGGACGTGCCGCAAGTGGTGATCCATGGCTGCGGACGCGGCGCCAGGGTCACCCGAGGCGACCTTGTCCAGCAGCTCCAGATGCTCGCGCGCGTAGAAACCGAGCTCCTGGCTCTGGGCGAGCTTGGGCACTCCATAGAGACGCGACCGGTAGCGAAGCCGTTCCACAACCTCGATCAGATGCTGGTTTCCCGCCAACGCCAGCAGTTCCAGGTGAAACGCATGGTCCGCCTCGATGTAGGCGATGGTGTCACCCCGGTCGGCGGCCTCCACGATCGCCTCCGCCAGGGGGCGCAGAGCGGCGATCCGCTCCGGCGGGACGGATTCGGCGACCTTGCCCACGGTGGGCACCTCGATCAGGGTGCGGACGGCCGTGATCTCGTCCAGGTCGCGGGCGGTCAGCTCGGTCACGCGGAAACCCTTGTTGCGGACGGGAGTGACGAGCCCCTCCTTGGCGAGATCGAGCATCGCCTCGCGCACGGGCGTCGCCGAGACCCCGAACCGCTCGGCCAGCACCGGCGCGGAGTAGACCACGCCCGGCCGCATCTCCCCGGCGACCAGAGCGGCGCGCAGCGCCTCGGCGATCTCCTCCCGGACGTTCGGGCGGACCCCGAGGGCGGGCAGGTTCGGCGTTTCGGTCACGGGCGCTCCTTATTCCCCTGGCCGGTAGCGTGTCACAGTGTGACGCAACGTCACAACACGGCCGAGCCATGCAATGTGAAATGTTACAGTGCGGCCACCACCCCTCACCTGGCCTTCGCCTAGGCCGCCCAAAGGCGGGACACTCGAAGGGACGCCCATGTCTGACGCCGCAGCCGAACGCTTCGCGACCGGCAGCCACGATCTGCCCGTCTCCCCCGCGCTGGCCGAGTATCTGAGCCATTCCTGGGCCGATACCTCGACCACGCCCGCGCCTCTCGACTCCGCGCCGTACGCGGCGAAGCGGCGAGCCGCCCTTTCGGAGCGCTTCCCAGGTGAGCGTCTCGTCATCCCCGCCGGTGGGCTGAAGGTCCGCAGCAACGACAGCGACTACCCGTTCCGGCCGCATTCGGCGTTCGTCCATCTCACCGGCGAAACCGGTGTAGAGGCCGTACCGGATTCAGTCCTGGTCCTCGAACCGACCGGGAACGGGCACGAGGCCACGCTCTTCACTCACCCGCGCTCCCCGCGCGATACAGGCGAGTTCTACCGCGACCGACGCCACGGCGAATTCTGGGTCGGCCGCCGCCGAACCCTCGCGGAACTCCAGGCCACGCTGCAAATCGAGGGCGCGCCCAGGGAAAAGCTGGCTGACGCACTGCGCGGGCGCGAGGTGCCGACCCGGGTGATGCGCGGAGTCGACGCCGACGTGGACGATCTGGCCCACGACCACGCCGACCCGAAGGCCGACCACGAATTCGCCTCTTTCGTCTCCGAGCTCCGGCTCGTGAAGGACGACTGGGAGGTCGCCCAGCTCTCCGCGGCCGTCGACTACACGACGCTCGGATTCCGTGATGTCGTCGCTGCACTCCCCAAGGCCCTCTCTCACCGCCGCGGCGAGCGTTGGGTGGAAGGCCAGTTCAACATGCGTGCCCGCCTGGAGGGCAACGGCGTCGGCTACGAGACGATCGCGGCCGCCGGCTCGCACGCGTGCGTCCTGCACTGGATCCGCAACGACGGGCCGCTTCGTCCCGGTGAAATGCTGCTGCTGGACGCGGGCGTCGAAACCGACACCCTCTTCACCGCCGACATCACCCGCACCCTGCCCATCTCAGGGAAGTTCACCCCGGAACAGCGGCGCGTGTACGAACTCGTCTACCGCGCACAGGAAGCGGGAATCGCGGCCGTTAAGCCGGGAGCACGGTTCCGCGACTTCCACCTCGCCGCCATGCGCGTCATCGCGGAAGGACTGGAGGACTGGGGCATCATTCCGGACGCCGAAGCAGCGCTCGATCCCGAGTCCGGCATCTACCGCCGCTACACGCTTTGCAGCAGCGGCCACATGCTCGGATTGGACGTCCACGACTGCGCCAAGGCGCGGGCGGAAACCTACCTGGACGGGGTCCTGGAGCCTGGCCACGTCCTCACGGTGGAACCGGGCCTCTACCTTCAGCCGGACGACCTGACTCTTCCCGAGGAACTGCGCGGGATCGGTGTCCGCATCGAGGACGACCTGGTCGTCACCGAGAACGGTTCGCGACTCCTGTCTTCCGACCTCCCCCGCCACCCGGACGACATCGAGAACTGGATGGCGGACCTCGCCTGAGGCGGCCCAGGCGCGGTTCAAAAAAGCTCGTCTCTGAATAGCTCGCCGAAGTGAACGGCCTCCCCGGGTTCTCGGGGAGGCCGTTCCTCATGGGGCCGGGCCATGGGTGAGGCCCGGAGCTCTTGCCGGAGCCAAGAAGCCCTTTCTCGGCTCCGCGGAACCCGCGCGACGCTGACGCGAGCATGAGGCCGAAGCCTCACATGGTCAGCGGACCCGGTAATTGTCCAGTGGCCGGAGCGTTTCTCCCGGCTGCGCGGCGGCCTTGGCCACACCGACCCACGTGGGCGTGGGGTCTGGGCTCTTGGCGCACGGGAGGTCGACCAGTCCCCGGTTCTTCGGCAGCGTACCGTCGCGCAGATAGTCGATCAGCGGCTTGTCGAGGCAGGCATTGCCCGCGAGGGTGATGGCATGGCGGCCACCACCCTGCTCGACGACGAAGCGCGAGTTCGGCATGGCCTTCGCCATTTCCACCCCGCCCTGGTAGACGGTCGCGGCGTCCTCCGTTGCCTGGAACAGCAGCGCGGTCGGAAGTCCCTTGCCGGTAATGCGCGTGCGCTCTCCGCCCTTGCCCGCCCAGAAGACACAGGCGGCGTTGTACCACATGTTCGAGTAGGTGTAGTAGTGCGCCTTCTTGTCAATGCGGGCCTGGTCCTTGCGCCAGAATCCCCAGTCCCTCGGCCAGGTGCTGTCGCTGCACTGGACCGCGTTGTAGAGGTCGAAAGAGTCGTCTGTGGGATCCGGCGCCGCGTACTTGTCGTAGGCGATGCGCAGGGGCCCTGCATCCTTGCTGTTGGTGTAGGCGGCGAGCACCGTCGCTAGGCGCGGCCACTTGGCCGGGTCATAGCCGCCCGCGAGCTGGGTGTCGTCCCATTCGTCCGCGCCGATCTTGCCGTCCACCGGAGTCTTTCCGAGCGAGGCGCGCATCGCGTACCACTTGCGTTCCACACCCGCGGCGTCCGTGCCCAGGTGGTAGACGTCGTCGGCCTTCGCGGCCCACTGAGTGAAGGCCTTGAAGCGCTTTTCGTGCTGGAGGTCCTGCCGGACGTTCTGCTCGTACCAGCTGATGTGCGGGCCGACGATGCTGTCCAGGACGAGCCGCTTCACATGACTCGGGAACATCTCGCCGTACGTCGATCCCAGGGTCGTCCCGTAGGACCAGCCGAAGAAGCTGATCTTCTTGGCGCCCAGGGCCTGCCTGATGTCGTCCATGTCGCGGACGATGTCGACAGTGCGGAGGTGCGGCAGCAGATCGGCGTACTTGGACGCGCAGTCGGCCGCATAGCCCGCGGCCTTGCGCAGCCACGCCTGCTCGGTGCCCGCACTGGGCTGGTAGTCGGGACGCGGCCCGTCGAAGTAGTGCGGGTCGCACGCCATGTGCGGCTCGCTGCTCTGGGTACCGCGCAGGTCGAACCCGATCCAGTCATAGGACGCCGCCACGTCCGCTGGCATCTTGGAAGGCGCCCACGGCGCCATCCACAGGCCACTGATGCCCGGGCCGCCCGGATTGAGCAGGATCGGTCCCTGCCGTTCGCCGGCCGGGGCGGTGGCGGGCAGCCGGTTCACCGCGATCTTGATCTTCGGGCCGTCCGGCCGGGCGTGGTCGAGCGGAACCTCCAGCTTGGCGCACAGCAGCCGGGGGTTCTGGACGTCACCACAGGACTTCCAGTCCAGATGGGGCCGGTACCCGGAGGCCCCCGAGGGGGCGCGGTCCGGGGCGGCCTGGGCGGGCAGGGCGACGGCGACCAGGGCGGACGATGCCGCAGCGGCGGTCAGCGCCAACCCGACGGATCTCCTCATGCGTCTGTCTCCTCCACTGCGCGGAACCGGGACGAGGAAGGCCCCGCGGGGCTCAGCGCCCGTCAGAAGCATGTGCCAGTACAATGTCACGCACTACAACTCTGCAGACCCGTTGCCGAACCGTGACCAAGACCGAGAACGAACACGACCGGCGGTACCAAGACCGAGGACAAACACGACCGGTACCAACACGAAGGCCCCGGGACACACCCGGGGCCTGCCGCACATCAACGGCGGGGGTCGGCGCTCACACCGACCTGTCTAGGCGGGAACGAAAAGCTCCAGCAACAGCCACACGATCGGAGCCGTCGCGACAAGGGAGTCGAGACGGTCCATGACACCGCCGTGCTCCGGCAGAAGCGTCCCCATGTCCTTGATGCCGAGATCGCGCTTCAGCATGGACTCGATGAGGTCGCCCACGGTCGCGGTGACCACGGCCGCCAAGCCGATGATCACGCCCTGCCACCACTGGCCGTCGTCCAGGAGCGTCGCCACCAGGACACCGCCCACCACCATGCAGGTGATGGCCGATCCGGTGACGCCTTCCCAGGTCTTCTTGGGGCTGATCGTGGGCGCGAGCTTGTGCTTGCCCAGGAACGACCCGGCGAAGAAGCCTCCGATATCACTGGCCACCGTCACCGCGATGAAGATGACGATGCGGTGGTCCCCGTCGTCCGGCCTCATGAGCAGCGCGACGACGCCGCCCATGAGGATCAGGTAGCCGATGGAGAAGACGCCCGCGGTGACGTCCCGGACATAGCCGTCCGCGCCGTCCACCATGCGTGTGACCAGGACCGCCAGGGTGGTCAGCGCAAGAACCGCGACGAGCCCCGTGGTGCCCCACACGTAGGCGACCACCGGCGATGCCACCATCCCGGCCGCCAGCGGGATGAACGGGACCTCGATCTGGCGTGTGCGGAACGCGTCGGCGAG
This sequence comes from Spirillospora sp. NPDC049652, assembly GCF_040675125.1. Taxonomy (NCBI): domain Bacteria; kingdom Bacillati; phylum Actinomycetota; class Actinomycetes; order Streptosporangiales; family Thermomonosporaceae; genus Spirillospora; species Spirillospora sp. NPDC049652. The sequence goes on from NZ_JBFAOF010000005.1 coordinate 11,184, forward strand.
CTCCCGAAGTCCCAGCAGCAGGAACGCCACCATGACGACGAGGAAGATCTGCTTGAACGTGTAGAGCGAGATCAGGACGAGCGCGCCGAGCGTGAGCCCCACGCCGACGGCGATGGGGAGGTTGCGGCCCACCTTCTTCTGCTTCACCGGCTGGTCCGAAGAACCGTCGCCGGCAGCGGAACCGCCGTCTTTCGCGGAACCGCCGACGGAGGCCGCGGCGCTGCCCGCCTCCCGCATGGGAGAGGCTTCGCTCCGCATGCCTGAAGCGGCGCCCGCCTCCACCGGGAATTCACCCGGTTCGGCCTGAGCGCCGCTTTCGTCCGCCGCTGCGGACTCGGTCATCGGACGGTCCGCGGGACCCGCCTCGCCGGGCGGGTCCACGGGACCGGGGGTGACCGGTTCGTCCGGGGAGCGAGCGGGCCCCCCGGCGTTGTCCAGTTCCATCAAACCTCGAGCAGTTCGGCCTTCTTGTGGTCGAGCAGCTCGTCGATCTGCGCCACGTACCGGTGCGTGGCGTCGTCGAGCTCCTTCTCCGCGCGCCGGACCTCGTCCTCGCCGGCCTCGCCGTCCTTGGCGAGCTTGTCGAGGGTGTCCTTGGCGCGGCGCCGGATGTTGCGGACCGAGACCTTGGCGTCCTCGGCCTTGCCGCCGGCGACCTTGATGAACTCCTTGCGGCGCTCCTCCGACAGGTCGGGGAAGACCACCCGGATGACGTTGCCGTCGTTGGACGGGTTGACGCCGAGGTCGCTGTCGCGGATCGCGCGCTCGACCGCCGCCATGGACGACTTGTCGAACACCTGCACGATCACCATGCGCGGCTCGGGCAGCGTGAACGAGGCGAGCTGGTTGATCGGCGTGGGCGTGCCGTAGTACTCCGCGGTGATCTTGTTGAACATCGCGGGAGTGACCCGACCGGTGCGGATGGCCTGGAAGTCCTCCTTGGCGACCGCGACCGCCTTCTCCATCTTCTCCTCGGCCTCGAGGAGGGTCTCGTCGATCACTTCGACTCCCATGTCATCCGATGAACCGTGCCGTCACTGCTCGGCCGGGCTGACCAGCGTGCCGATCTTCTCACCGCGGACGGCCCGGACGATGTTGCCCTGCCCCATGAGGTCGAAGACCACGATGGGGAGCGTGTTGTCCATGCAGAGGCTGATGGCCGTGGCGTCCATGACCTTCAGTCCCCGCTGTAGGACCTCACCGTATTCCAAACGGTCGAACTTGACCGCATCTGGATTCTTACGGGGGTCGGCGTCGTACACGCCGTCCACCTGAGTGGCCTTGAGCACCGCCTCCGCGCCGATCTCCAGCGCGCGCTGCGCGGCGGTGGTGTCGGTGGAGAAGAACGGCTGGCCGAGGCCCGCGCCGAAGATGACCACACGGCCCTTCTCCAGGTGCCGCATGGCGCGGCGCGGGATGTAGGGCTCGGCGACCTGGCTCATCGTGATGGCCGTCTGGACGCGCGTGTCGACGCCGAGCTTCTCCAGGAAGTCCTGGAGCGCCAGGCAGTTGATCACGGTGCCGATCATGCCCATGTAGTCGCTGCGGCCGCGGTCCATGCCGCGTTCGGCGAGAGCCGCGCCGCGGAACATGTTGCCGCCGCCGCAGACGACCGCGACCTGGACGCCGTCCTGGACGGCCTCGGCGATCGCCTCGGCGACGTGCTGGACGACCTCCGGGTCGATGCCCATGGGGTCTCCCCCGGCGAACGCCTCGCCGGAGAGCTTCAGCAGGACGCGCTTCCAGCCCGCCCGGGGCGCGTGGGTCTCACGGCCCCGCGCGTCCTGGCCGGACGGCGCGCTCTTCGCGGACGACGAGGCCGCCGTCGTGTCAGGGTTGGTGTTTTCCGGCACGTCGGCGGCCTCCTCGATCATGGTCTGCGAATTCGTCCTGTCTCCAGGGTGCGTCAGGACTGGCCGACCTTGAAGCGGGCGAACCGGACGACCTTGACGCCGTTCTCGTCGAGCAGCTTGGAGATCGTCTTCTTGTTGTCCTTGACGAACTGCTGCTCGAGCAGGACGAAGTCGCGCAGGTAGGCGTTGACCCGACCCTCGACGATCTTGGCGATCGCGGCCTCGGGCTTGCCCTCCTCGCGGGTCTTGGTCTCGGCGAGCGCGCGCTCCTTCTCGATCACCTCGGCGGGGATCTCCTCGAAGGTGAGGTACTTCGGCGCCATCGCGGCGATCTGCTGCGCGACGTCCTTGGCGACCTCGGCGTTCTCCTTGTCCAGCTCGACCAGCACGCCGGTGGTCGGCGGCAGGGACGGGTCGGACTTGTGCAGGTAGCTGGCCACGTAGGCGCCCTGGAAGTGGGCGTACCGGCCGAGCTCCAGCTTCTCGCCGATCTTGGCGCTGTTCTCCTCGATCAGGGCCTGGACGGACTTGCCCGGCTCGATCTCGGCGGTCGCCAGGGCGGCGGCGTCGGCGGCGTCGGAACCGGCGGCGAACTCGACGATCCGCTGCGCCAGCTCGATGAAGTCGGCGTTCTTGGCGACGAAGTCGGTCTCACACTTGATCTCGAGCATCGCGCCGTCGCCGGAGCCCTTGAAGTGCTCGGCGACCAGGCCGTTGGCGGCGGTGCGCTCGGCGCGCTTGCCGACGTCCTTGGCGCCCTTGAGGCGCAGGATCTCAACGGCCTTCTCGAAGTCGCCCTCGGCCTCGGTCAGGGCGTTCTTGCAGGCCATCATGCCCGAGCCGGTGAGCTCGCGGAGGCGCTTGACGTCCGCGGCGGTGAAGTTGGCCATCGCTCTTCGCTTCTCTCGTCAGTGGTCGTGGTGCCCATGGCGATCCCCGGCGGCCGCCTCGGGTGGGCGGCGCACCGGGGATCGGGGGCTCAGGACTGGTCGGACTCGGACGGCTTCTCGGTCGCCTCGGCCTCAGCGGCAGGAGCCTCGGCCGGGGCCTCGGCGGGAGCCTCGGTCTCGGCGGCGGCCTCAGCGGCGGGAGCCTCGGCGGCGGGGGCCTCGGCCGGGGTCTCCTCGGCGGGCTTGCCCTCGAGCAGGTCGCGCTCCCACTCGGCCAGCGGCTCGGCGGCGGCGCCACCCTCGGCCGGCTTCTCGTCGCCGCCCTGGGCGGCGCCCGCGCGGGCGATCAGGCCGTCGGCCACGGCGTCGGCGACCACGCGGGTCAGCATCGCGACCGAGCGGATGGCGTCGTCGTTGCCCGGGATCGGGTAGTCGACCTCGTCCGGGTCGCAGTTGGTGTCCAGGATGGCCACGACCGGGATGCCGAGCTTCTTCGCCTCGTTGACGGCGATGTGCTCCTTCTTGGTGTCCACGATCCAGATGGCGGAGGGGACCTTCGCCATGTCGCGGATACCGCCGAGGGTGCGCTCCAGCTTGTCCTTCTCGCGACGCAGGCCGAGCAGCTCCTTCTTGGTCATTCCGGAGCCGGCCACGTCGTCGTAGTTGATCTCCTCCAGCTCCTTGAGCCGGGTGAGCCGCTTGTGGACGGTGGAGAAGTTGGTGAGCATGCCGCCCAGCCAGCGCTGGTTGACGTACGGCATCCCGACCCGGGTCGCCTGCTCGGCGATGGCCTCCTGGGCCTGCTTCTTGGTACCGACGAACAGGATGGTGCCGCCGTGCGCGACCGTGGCCTTGACGAACTCGTAGGCACGGTCGATGTAGGACAGCGACTGCTGCAGGTCGATGATGTAGATGCCGTTGCGCTCGGTGAGGATGAAGCGCTTCATCTTCGGGTTCCACCGGCGGGTCTGGTGGCCGAAGTGGACGCCGCTCTCGAGGAGCTGCCGCATGGTGACGACGGGAGCCATAGCCCGTGTTCTCCTGTCCGGCCCGGCCTTGTGGGGCGGGGCCACGTTTCGGTTGGTTGCCTGCGCCCGGACACTGCCCCACCGCCGCAAACGACGGACCGAGAGGCCGTGCCCCACACCAGGTGGCGGGCGGGCGCGTGAATTCGGCCGCCCGGGGGTGACCACCGTGCGACCGTTACCCAAGTCTACGGGATGACGGGACCGGACGAGGAACCAACCGCCCATCGCAGCCCGCCGCCACCGAGGTTATCCACAGATCAGGCGCCCGCTGGCGGCAGCGTCCCCGTCTTGGGCAGCCTCGGTCCATGACCCTGTTCATGGCGATGATCATCTTCCTGGTGGCCGTTTCCGGCCCCGTACCGGGCATCTCCGGGCCTCCCGGGCATCCCGCCCCGGCCCGCTCGCACCCGTCTCGGCCTGCCGTGCCGCCGCCCTCCAGATCGGACGCAAGCCCCTTACGCCATGCAGATGTGGAGGCTTCCATAACCGGGGCGCCCTCAAGTCGCATGATCACGGCTGGAGGGAATGGGCTCGGTTGGCCCACCAACCGCGAGGCCATGATCGGCGCTCTTGTGGCCAGTGATTCCCTGCTCCGCACGATCACGAATTCCGTGGCACCGAGGGACGTGATCACCGAAGAGGATGTCTCACCTGGGGTGATCACGACGCACGCACCGCTGGCGGCGACAACCGATAGCTCCTCATCCTCCCCGGAGGACGCGACCGGGTGGCGATGGCCGTTGGGGCCACCCGTCCCGGCCGTGGTGCGCGACTTCAGTCCGCCCACGTCACCGTGGCTGCCCGGCCACCGTGGCGTCGATCTTGCGGCGTCGCCCGGAGAGCCGGTCTATGCGGCCGGGCGCGGGCGAGTCTCCTACGCGGGCGTCCTCGCGGGCCGGAACGTCGTGGCGATCACACATGGAGAGCTACGGACCACCTACCTGCCGGTCCGTCCTGCCGTCCCGGTCGGGCGTGATGTCCCGGCAGGCGCTCGCATCGGGACCGTGGAGGCCATCGTCCCGACGCACTGCTCGCAGGCATGCCTGCATTGGGGGTTGCTGCGGGGTGCCACATATCTGGACCCGCTGGCGTTGGTCCGCCCCCTCGTACGCCTGCTGCCGCTCTGGCAACCGGATTCTGAACCCGCCCCACCAGGGGTCCCGTTTCCTCCGTCTCCGCAGGACACCGGGCGAAGCTTCCAAGCTTCCCCTGATCTCGGGACTCTCCCCGGTCTGGGGCATGTCCCCGAGCGCCGGGCTCTGCCTGGCCGCCAGGTTCCGTCTGGCCGCCATGATCCGCAGAACACCCAACCGGCGCATGGCGTCGCCCCCAAGGCGAAAGATCGCCAGCCGCCGAAGGACGAGCAGCCGCTGCGACCTGCGCTCCGGGGAGCTTCAACGGCCACCACGGGCCTGCTGACCTGCCTGGTCCTCGCTCTGGCGCTGGCCTTCGTGCGCAGGGTCCGGTCACGACCCCGCTCTCGGCCTCACGAAGATCACCAGGCACACCGGCAGCCGCCGAACGTCATCGACCTCGCTCATGAGCGCCGCCTCCGGCGTCCGATAGAGCGACAGTCCCGGTAGGAGTTCCATGTGAAGGTCGCGGGTCGGTCCCCGCACCAACCACCTGGCGACCGTCGCCGAAACCCTCGCCATGATCCGCAACCCTGATCTGAACCCCGCGCTGGCGGCACAGGGGTACGTGGGCCGTCATTCCGCAACGCCGCGTGGGTGCGCCTGGCGGTGTACCTGCTTCAACCGCTCAACCGAGACGTGCGTATAGAGCTGGGTCGTCTGGAGGGAGGCATGGCCCAAAATCTCTTGGACGCTGCGCAGATCTGCCCCGCCCTCCAGAAGGTGGGTGGCCGCGGAATGGCGTAGCCCGTGAGGTGCCAGGTCCGGTACCCCGCCGACCTCCGCGATACGCGTGTGCACGGTCCGCCGAGCACTCGTCGGATGCAGACGTCCGCCACGGGCGCCCAGAAACAGCGCTGGGCCACTCTCGTCCGTCCTCAGTTCGGGTCGCCCCGCCCGGAGCCAGTCCGCCACAGCGCGGAGTGCCGGCTCCCCGAGCGGCACCGTGCGTTCCTTGCCGCCCTTCCCGAAGACTCGCACCGTCTTGCGCGCGGCATCGACGTCGTCGATGTCAAGGCCGCACAGTTCACTGACCCGTAGCCCCGCACCGTAAAGGACTTCCAGGATCGCGAGGTCCCGCAGCCCGATCGGGCCGGTCACGTCCATCTTGTCCAGCAGGCGGCCTGCCTCGTCCTGGGCGAGCACAGTCGGCAGGTCGCGCGTCCGCTTCGGCGTGCCCAGAAGCGGCCCTGGATCAGTCGCGAGAACACCACGCCGGTACAGCCACCGAGTGAACGTCCTCGCCGCGGCCGTGCGCCTGGCAAGGGTGGCTCGCGAACGGCCCATCGCATACTGCCGCGCAAGCCACGCGCGCAGGACGCTCAGATCCAGGTCACCGGGCGAAGAGAGCCCAATGGTCGCGCCGTAGTGCGACAGGTCCCGGAGATCTCCCAGGTAGGCGCGCAACGTGTGCTCTGAGACGTCGCGTTCCGCGCCCAGGAACGTCGCGAACTCCGGGAGCAGGTCATCCAGCGCGCCAGGACGCCGCTCCTCCCCCTCCGGCCGGCTGTCGCCACCTTCCTCAGCACTCACATCCGCCACGTTGCGTCCCACACCCCCCGAAATCAAGCACCGCCGCGTCCCCTGAATCTCACAACGGCGCCTAACTCGGCAGGCGATCACCTCTAGACCATCAAGCGAACGTGCCCGCCCGCGAAGCCTGCACTGCTCAAGCCGACCCGTGCAGCAGCCGGCGCGGCGATCGTTCCAGGCGGCGGGGAGCGATCGCCCGGACGGCCCCGATTCAGATAGCGGACGGACTCCGCCGTATCGAATGTCGTCGAAGACCGTCTCTTCACATCCCTCCCATGCACTCCGGACTCGGATCGCATAGTGCGGAGCCGGCCTGGAGTTATCCACAGAACGTAGTTCGGTTATCGCCGAGTGTGCCCGGGCGGCATCGTCGTAAGCCGGAGGTGAGGCCGATGAACGGCAACCAGATGCTCGGACAGCGAGGCGAGGACGCGGCGGCCGCGTACCTGAAGCGTCTCGGCTGGAATGTGCTCGACCGCAACTGGCGGTGCTCGGAAGGCGAACTCGACATCGTGGCCTACGACGGCCGGTTCCATGTCGCCTGCGAGGTGAAGACCCGCCGGTCGAAGGCGTTCGGTGATCCGCTGGAGGCGATCACCGAACGCAAGGCGGCGCGGTTACGGAAGCTGGCGCTGCGCTGGGCCGCCTCGAACCGGGTGCCGGGAGCGCACATCCGCGTCGACGTCATCGCGCTGGTCTGTCGTGGCGAAGACTTCTCTCTGGAGCACCTGCGGGGGGTGTGCTGAATGACGCTCGCCAGAACACGCTCGGTCTCGCTCGTCGGCGTGGACGGCTTCGTGGTGGACGTCGAGGCGGCCATCACGAGCGGCGTCCCCGGTCTCCATCTGGTCGGGCTTCCCGACGCGGCGCTGAACGAAGCCCGCGACCGAGTACGCGCCGCGATCTACAACTCGGGTGAGGATTGGCCCAACAGGCACGTTACGGTCTCGCTGTTCCCGGCCAGCCTGCCGAAGAAGGGCTCGACCTTCGACCTCGCCATCGCCGTCGCCCTTCTCGCCGCGGCCGAGGCCTTCTCCCCGGCCGCTTGCGCGGGGCTGACGCTGGTCGGCGAACTCGGGTTGGACGGTCGGGTCCGGGCGATCCCGGGCGTCCTCCCGGCGGTCCTCGCGTCCGCCAACGCGGGTTGCCAGACAGTGGTCGTTCCGCGGGCGAACGCCGCCGAGGCGCGACTCGTCCCGGACGTGGAGGTCGTTGCGGTCGCCAGTCTGCGTGAGTTGCTCTGCCTGCTCCGCGACGAGCCGCCGCCCATCGAAGAAGACCAGTCCGAGCCCGCGACGCACTACGGCGTGGACGGCCTCACTCCGCGCTGTCCCGATCGGCGCAGCGATCTCGACCTGGCCGACGTCCGTGGTCAGGCGGAAGCACGCCGAGCGCTGGAAATCAGCGCGGCGGGCGGTCACCATCTCTTCTTCGCGGGGCCGCCTGGCTGCGGGAAGACCATGTTGGCGGAACGGCTCCCCACGCTGATGCCGCCGCTGGAGCCGGAGGCGGCCCTGGAGGTCACGGCGATCCATTCGGTGGCGGGCACACTGCCACCCGACCAACCGATGATCACCCATCCGCCGTTCCACGCGCCGCACCACACGGCGACCAGGGCGGCGATCGTGGGGGGCGGCTCCGGACGTGTCCTGCAGCCGGGAGCGGTATCCCTGGCCCACAGGGGGACGCTCTTCCTGGACGAGGCTCCGGAGTTCCAAGGCGGAGTCCTGGACGCCCTTCGCCAGCCTCTCGAGGAAGGAGAGGTGAGACTGTCCCGGGTCGAAGGGACCGCGCGGTTCCCGGCGCGTTTCACTCTGGTCCTGGCAGCGAATCCCTGTCCGTGCGCCGCCGCCAAGCAGATGGATTGCTGCTGCCCGCCGGGGATCCGTCGCAAGTACATCTCCCGCGTCTCCGGTCCCCTGCTCGACCGGGTCGATCTGAAGCTGGAGCTCACCCCGGCGAGCCGTGCGGAACTCAGATACGACCTGGAGTTCGCCGAAACCAGCGAGGTCGTGGCCGCACGCGTCCTGAACGCCCGCGAGCGGGCGGTGAAGCGATTGTCCGGCACCCCTTGGCGAACGAACTCCGAGATCCCGGGCCCGGAACTCCGCCGGCACTTCACCCCGCCCCGAGAGGCGATGGGGGCCGCCGACGAAGCTCTGCAGCGGGGAACCCTCAGCGCCCGCGGCCTGGACCGCGTCCTCCGCGTCGCCTGGACCATCGCCGACCTGGCAGACCGCGACGAGCCAGGCGACGACGACATCGGCGGCGCGCTGGCTCTCTGGAACGGCCGCTGGACATAACGCCTCCCCGCGGCCCCGCCCCGCCGCTTCTCGCCGCACCCTCGATCGGCGCCCCTCACGTGGTCCCCCCTCCCCACTCACAGCCCCGCCCGCACATCAGTGGGAGAACGGCCAAGTCGTCGTCCATCGCTTTCTTGAAGCTGGGGCACCTCAGTTCCCGCCCCCTGACCCGAGTCCCGGCGTGCGCTCACCAACTCCCTGGTCGATGCGTGACCAGCAGACACACAAGGAGCGATAACCGCAGCCAAGAACCCTGGAGAACGACGACGGCGCCCTCGTCCGGAATCGTCGGGGTCGTCGGTGAGGTCAATCAGGTCCAGGCCGTCGGCGGAGATGTTGCCCCGCCGACAGCACCGCCCTGCTTCATCCAGTCCAGCAACCCTCCCCAGCACTCGGCGGAGGGCAGGGAGCCCGAGGCCAACCACAACGGGCTCACGGGTATCCGCAGACGAGGACGGCCGGAGGTCTTCCAGGCGTCCCGACCTGCCCCCTTCAACCCGCCCATGCCGGGTCGGACGGCATGGCGCTCACTCCAACCAAAAGCAATGCCCCGAGGAGGCACACATGACCGAGGATCGGATCGCCCGGGCGACGCTCACCGCGCTGGCCGAACCGGGAGAGCCCGTGCTCAACCAGATCATCGACCGGCTGGGCGCATCCGGAGCACTTGCCGCCATCCGTTCCGGCCGGTTACCGGACGAGATGGCAGCTGGAATCGCTGACGGTTCCATGGTGGCCAGGATGACCGAGCGTCTGGCCCATTGGCGGATTCGGCTGTCGGCGGCCGAGCCGGCAAGCGATCTGCTCGTGGCCGAACGCCTCGGCGTGAGACTGGTCTGTCCGGGCGATCCCGAATGGCCGACCACTCTGGACGATCTCGGCTCCCGCCGACCGTACGCCCTGTGGCTGCGTGGTCCCAGCGATCTGCGCCACGGCTGTCTACGTTCGGTGGCCCTGGTCGGCGCACGCGCAGCTTCCTCTTACGGTCAGCGCATCGCGTCGGAAATGGCGTCCGAACTCGGTGAGCGCGGGTGGACGGTCGTCTCCGGCGGAGCCATGGGCATCGACGCGGCGGCCCACCGAGGAGCCTTGGCGGCCGACGGTCCGACCGTCGCCGTTCTGGCGAACGGAGTGGATGTCCCCTATCCGGCCTGCAATGACGGACTGTTCGCGGAACTCGCGCGCCGCGAGCTGCTCATCAGCGAGTCCCCGCCGGGCACCGCGCCGAGACGACAACGCTTCCTCATCCGCAATCGCGTCATCGCCGCCCTCTCCAGAGGCACGGTCGTCGTCGAGGCGGGACGCCGAAGCGGAGCGCTCAGCACCGCCCACTGGGCTCGCAAGCTTGGCCGTGTCGTCATGGCCGTCCCCGGGCCCGTGACATCGGCGGCCTCGGTCGGTTGCCACGCTCTCCTCCGCGACCCGCCGCCCGCCCTCCTCGTCACCCGAAGCGAAGAGGTCATCGAGGCCGTGGGCGAACTCGGCACCGACCTGGCTCCGATTCCTGCCAGCCCCGTCCTGTCCCGTGACCTGTTGGATCCGGTCGCGCAGACCGTCCTGGAAGCCCTCCCCTCGCGGGCGGCAGCAGGTCCGGCCCAGGTAGCCGCGAAAGCCGGCGTCGACCTCCCCACCGCCAACGCGAAACTTGGCCTCCTAGCCGCAGGCGGCTTCGTGGAACGCGCCCCTGGCGGCTGGCGCCTCACCCAGAAAGCCAAAGCGCCGTGACTTCCGCGCCCCCTCAGCCATTGCTCTGGAAGGCGTCTCCATCCGGGCCAGCCTGCCCACCCGACGGCTGGCGGCTGGCGGCTGGCGAACGGCGGCTCGGTCGGCAGCGGCTCGGTCGGTGGGCTGGCGGAGGGGAGGGTGGGTTATTGGTCGGCGGGGAGTTCGAAGTCGCTCTTGGCGAGTTCTTCGACGTTGACGTCCTTGAAGGTGACCACGCGGACGTTCTTGACGAACCTGGCCGGGCGGTACATGTCCCAGACCCAGGCGTCCTGCATGGTGACCTCGAAGTAGACCTCGCCGTTGTCGGCGCCACGGACCTGGAGGTCGACCGAGTTGGTCAGGTAGAAGCGGCGCTCTGTCTCCACGACGTAGCTGAACAGGCCGACGACGTCGCGGTACTCGCGATAGAGCTGAAGCTCCATCTCGGTTTCGTACTTCTCGAGATCCTCGGCGCTCACACCCGTGTCCCTTCCGTCCGGGCCTCGTGGTCCTCCCCGGCTGGGTCCCCCATGACCACGATCCCATTGTTACGCACCAGCCGGCCCACGTTGACGAAGGAGAGGCGGTGTTCGGCACAGGGGCCGTGTTCGGCGAGGGCAGCGGTGTGCGCCTTGGTGGCGTAGCCCTTGTGCACGTCAAAGCCGTACTGGGGGTATCGCTCGTGCAGGTCGATCATGATCCGGTCCCGGGTGACCTTCGCCACGATCGAGGCGGCGGCGATGCAGGCCACCACCTGGTCTCCCTTGATCACCCCGAGGCTCGGGGCCACCAGGCCGGGGACGTTGAAGCCGTCGCTCAGCACGTACGCGGGTCGCTGGCCGAGTGCCGCCACGGCGCGGCGCATTCCGGTGATGTTGCAGCGGTGCACGCCGTAGCGGTCCACCTCGTCGCGGGGAACGATGATCACGCTCCAGCTCGCCGCCCGCTCGATGATCTCCTCGTAGAGGGCCTCGCGGCGGGCGGGGGTGAGGAGCTTGGAGTCGCTGAGTCCCTCGATGCGGCCTCGTTTGCCGTCCGCGAGGATCGCGGCGCCGATGACCAGCGGCCCGGCGCAGGCTCCACGGCCCGCCTCGTCCACCCCGGCCACCGGCGTGAACCCGGCGTGTCCGAGGGCGCGTTCGAAGCCGTACAGCCCGGCGTCACGCCTGGGCGTGTACCGCAGTGGACGACCCTTCATAGTCGCAGCGTACGTCCCCCGAAAGCCGAAAAGGCCTCTTTTGACGCTTCAGCGCCTTCAGCAGCAGGGACGCCTCCGAAATCCGCAGTTCATGCCCATCGCGGTGACGATTCAGCCCAAGGCGGAAGGTCGGAGGGGACTGTCTGTACGCGGAATCGGTTGAGGAGAGCCGTCTGAGTGACCGGTCCGCTGAACCGACCGACACCCTGCCGCATACGCCCATCTGCACGGGTGTCGAGCCCAGCGGGGTGCGCTCGATCATGATCGGCGCGCGTCGCGGCCTGGTCCGTCCTGCCCTCCTGCCTGCGGTTACTGGCATTTTGCGAGTTCTGATGAGGCAGACAAGGCAACCTGGAGGACACAAGCGGATGAATGATCTACCTACAGGTCACCTGCCTCGGGCGGCCTTGAAAGTGGCGTTCAGGCGGTGATCCGCGCCGCGCTCGCCGCAGCCCGGAAGCGGTCGCTGCGCCGCCTTGCCATCAGGCTCCGACGGGTTGGCGGACGCCCGGTTGCATTGCGATGCCGACTGGGCTGAAGCAAGTGGGTAGGCGGTCGCTTACGTGGGCTCGGTGGGCAGGCCCCAGCAGATCCACGAGCGGTGACCTGACCGGCCGGGCGGGTCGACGGGCGGTCGCTTGCGCCGTGGCGCCGAGCACGCTCCACGGATCAGCGGACGCCTGCTCGCATGGCATTGCCGGGTGGGCTCCGGCGGGGTGGTTGGCGGGCCACCGGCGGCTTGTGAGGGGCGACTTGAGTGGCTGGGCCAGTCGGCGAGCTGGCCCCTGCGCCAGGTTGCCGGGCAGGTTCTGCCGGGTGGCGGATGCCCGCGCGCGGCATTGCCAGCCGGGTTGGCGCAGGTTGGCGGACGGGTGCTTGCGTCTGGTTGTTGGGTGGGTCAGGGGTGGGTGCGTTGGCGCAGGCGGCGGGTCAGGTAGGTGAGCGGGACGGCGGCCAGGAAGCCCAGGGTCAGCGGGGCCGCGGGAGCCAGGGCGGTGGCGCTCTTCAGAGCCGGTTGCTTGAAGGTGCCCGGGATGGGGAGGGTGTCGATCCGGTTCAGCGGCCAGACGATGACGAAGGCGCGGCCGATGACGTGGTCGGTCGGGATGGTGCCGCCGCCCCGGTCGCCGCGGTGCCAGCGGGAGTCGGACGAGGCCTCGCGGTGGTCGCCCATGACCCAGAGCTGGCCGGGGCCGACGGTCGCGTCGAAGGGGTCGATGGACGGCTTGTTCTGCGTGTGGCTGGATGCGTCGGTGTACAGGTAGGCCTGCTCGTTCAGCGGGACGCCGTTGACCGTGACGCGGCCCTGGGCGTCGCAGCACTTCACGTGGTCGCCGGGGATGCCGACGACGCGCTTGATGTAGTCCTTCTCGTTCGGGGCGACGCCGAAGGCGCTCCCGACGGCGTGCAGGACCTTGCTGACCGGGTTGCTCGGCCGGCTGACCTGGACCTCGGGGTCCCACGAGTCGAGGCCGTTGAAGACGACGACGTCGCCGCGGGCGATGTCGCGGGTGTGGTAGACGACCTTGTTGACCAGGACGCGGTCGCCGATCTGCAGGGTGTTCTCCATCGACCCGGACGGGATGTAGAACGCCTGCACGACGAACGCCTTGATCACCAGGGCGAGGACGAGGGCGACGCCGATCAGGACGGGCAGCTCCTTCAGGAACGAGCCCTGCTTCTTGCGCTTCTTCCCGGAGTCCTCGGCGTCCGCCGTCTCGCCGTCGCCCCCGGCGGCGGGCCCCTCGGCGGCCTTCGCGGCCTCGGCGGCCTCGGGGGCCGGACCGGACGATTCGGGTTCGGTGGTGGACGGCTCCCGCTCGGAGGTCACGGCCTGCTTATCTTCGGGCACCGCGCCCTCGGCTTCGGATCGCACGTCTCTCCGATCGTCCTCGTAACTCATCAGATCGCCAGACTAGCGGCGCGAGGGCGGCGGAATCTCGTGCATGGCCGTGTCGTGCCACCGCGCCGACCCCCTCGGACGTGCACATTCCCCTAAAACGGGCAGTGCCCCGGGATCCGTGGAGGGATCCCGGGGCACCGGACGCTTCGATGGGGCCGACCCGGCCCGCGAGCGGTCAGAAGTCGCGCTTCTCCTTGATGCGGGCCGCCTTGCCGCGCAGGTTGCGCAGGTAGTACAGCTTGGCGCGGCGGACGTCACCGCGGATCGCGACCTCGAGCTTCTCGATGTGCGGGCTGTTGATCGGCCAGGTGCGCTCGACGCCGTAGCCGCCCTTGCTGATCTTGCGGACGGTGAAGGTCTCGCGGGAACCGCCGCCCTGGCGCCGGATCACCACGCCCTCGAAGACCTGGACACGGGTGACCTTGCCCTCGGTGATGCGCGCGTGCACGCGCACCGTGTCACCGGGGCGGAAGTCCGGGACGTCGCTCCGCAGAGCGGCCTTCTCGATCTCCTGGATCAGTGGGTGCATGACAGCGGTTCCTCAGTCGTGTAGAACGCGGACGTCGAGAGGCCCCGGTCTGGCTGCGTGGGGGGCGTCGCTCCGCGCGAATGGATCTTGCTTGAAGTCTGCGCGCCGCGCGTCACGAGCACACGGCGACGCTCTAGTTTGCCATATCTTCGCCGTGCTCCGGAAAGCCGGCGTCGGCGAGGACCTTGCGATCATGCTTGTCGAGCGTGCCGGGGTCGAGGCGTCCGAGCAGTTCGGGGCGGTGCTCGGCGGTCCGGCGGAGCGCCTGGTCACGCCGCCAGCGGGCGATCGCGCCGTGGTTCCCCGACAGCAGGATCTCCGGGACGGCCCGGTCCCGCCAGACCGGCGGCTTGGTGTAGACGGGGCCCTCCAGGAGCGACTCCATGGCGCCGGGCGCGAACGAGTCGTCGGTGACGGACTCGGCGTTGCCGAGGACGCCCGGGATGAGCCGTCCGATGGCCTCGACCATCACCAGGACGGCGACCTCGCCGCCCGCCAGCACGAAGTCGCCGAGGCTGACCTCGGACACCGGCATGCGGGTGGCGGCCTCGGCGACGACCCGGGAGTCGATGCCCTCGTAGCGGCCGCAGGCGAACAGCAGCCGCTCCTCGGCGGCCATCTCGGCGGCCATGGCCTGGGTGAACGGACGCCCGGACGGGGTCGGCACCACCAGCCGGGGCGCCGGGCCGTCCGGCGGGGCGACGGCGTCCAGGGCCTCGCCCCACGGCTCGGGCTTCATGACCATGCCGGGGCCGCCGCCGTAGGGGGTGTCGTCCACGGTGCGGTGCCGGTCGTGGGTCCAGGAGCGCAGGTCGTGGACGTGGACGTCGAGCAGCCCGGTGCGGCGGGCCTTGCCGATCAGCGAGACGTCCAGGGGGGCGAAGTAGTCGGGGAAGATGCTGATGATGTCGAGTCGCATCGGGGGGTCAGTCCTCGTCCAGCAGTCCGGCGGGCGGGTCGATGACCAGGCGGCCGCCCGCCACGTCCACCTCGGGGACGATCGCGGCGACGAACGGCACCAGCAGCTCCCCGCGCCCGCCGCCGGCGCGGCGGACGACCAGCAGGTCCTGGCCGTGGTGGCGGACCTCGGTGACCTCGCCCACGTCCGTGCCGTCCACGGTCCGGACGGCGAGGCCGACGAGCTGCGCGTCGTGGAAGTCGTCGGGGTCGTCGGACTCGGGGATGTCGTCGGCGTCCACGACCAGCCAGGTGCCGCGCAGGGCGTCGGCGTCGTCGCGGCCGGTCACGCCCGCGAACCGGACGAGCAGCTTCCCGGAGTGCCAGCGGATCTGCTCGACGGTCAGCGGACCGGCCCCTTCGGGGTCGGTGGCGATCTCGGTGCCCGGCGCGAACCGCAGCTCCGGGTCGTCGGTCCGCACGTCCACGGTGCTGTCGCCGCGGACGCCGTGCGCACGCCCGATCCGGCCGATGACGATCCGTTCGGCCACGAGCCGTCCCTTCCAGCGAATGATCAATGAAACGAAAACGCCGCGCCGCGGTCCCGCCGCCGACGCGTCCGGGTCCAGCCTGCCGGCCGGATGCCCGTGCCCGGGACGACCGCGCAGCGCGGTCGCCCTTCCAGCCATGATCCCATTCCGGCCCGCCCGCGGAGGTGATCACACCCCCGAGCGAGGTGAAGGGCGGTGAGGGAGCCGTGCCGGAGTTCGGTCCGGCGGATGAAACGCTCCGAGCCGCCGCGTCGGCTGGCGACGTGGCGGCTCGGATCGTGGTCGGGCCCGCGAGCGGGCCCTGGTGACGTCCTTCCCCGTGATGGGGCAGGTACCGCCGTCACTCGGACGGCGGTGAAGCGGACTCCCGGGTCGGGGGCGCCAAGGCATGGCCTCGGCGCGCCCGGCCGGGCGGACGGCGGACCGTCCGCGGCGGGGAGCCCTCGCGCCCGAGCCTTACGGGGTCAGCGGACCTCGTTGACGTCGAGCAGGTCCACGCGCACGTAGCGGCCTCCGGAGAGGGCGCTGATGACCGTGCGCAGGGCCTTGGCGGTGCGACCGCTGCGGCCGATGACCTTGCCGAGGTCGTCGGGGTGCACACGCACCTCCAGGACCCGGCCGCCCCTGATGCGGCGGGCGCGGACCCGGACGTCGTCCGGGTTCTCCACGATCCCGCGCACCAGGTGCTCGAGCGCTTCTTCGAGCACGTCAGTCCTCGCTCTTGACTTCGGTCTCGGCGGAGTCGGCCTCGGACTTCTTGGCCTCGGCCTTCTTCTTCGGCTTGGCGGCCGGGGCGGCGGCCTCGACGTCGCCCATCGACTCCTTGACGGCGGCCTCGAAGACGGCCTTCTTGTCCGGCTTCGGCTCGGCCTTGCGGAGGGTGCCCTCGGCACCCGCCTCGCCCTTGAACTTCTGCCAGTCGCCGGTGACCTTGAGCAGGTTCAGCACCGGCTCGGTCGGCTGCGCGCCGACGCCCAGCCAGTACTGCGCGCGCTCGGAGTCGATCTCGATGAGCGACGGCTCCTGCTTGGGCTGGTAGAGGCCGATCTCCTCGATGGCCCGACCGTCCCGCTTGGTGCGGGAGTCGGCGACGACGATCCGGTACTGCGGGTTCCGGATCTTCCCCAGACGCTTGAGCTTGATCTTGACTGCCACGGGTGTGGTGTTCTCCAGACTTGGTACAGGTGAACTTGGCCGCACCAGGTGGGGACACCGGCGACCGGCCAGCTCTGTGGACTCCGGACGCGCGAGACGAGAGAGGGCGCCAGCGCGATTCCGGGTTTCCAGCCTGCCATTCTGCCAGACGTTCGCGGAAAAAGCGCAATCGGACGATGACACGCGGCCACTCGGTGGGCAAAGCCCGTCCGACCTGCGCGAACGTTCCCCGCAGAACGAACATCCGGGCCGTCCGGGCCGCGGCGTCGAACGGCCCTGGAAATACGGAGAATCGGCGCGCACCGACATCCGCGACCATGAACCGCCCATGCGTCCGCACACCAGCACTCCCACGCCGACCTGGCGGCACGCGATGTGAATCCGGTCGCACGCCTGGCGGGTGGACGCTCCCGTGTGATCCGAACGGCGCACGCCGCCCTCAGGCGGTATGCGGGCGCGACCAGTGGGACGGCGAACGCCGCGGCCCGTGGGACGGGACGCGGCGTTCGGGGCCGAGCGGGTTACTTCTTCTTGCCGCCGCCCAGGTCGCCCAGGTCGGGCATCTGGAAGCCGGGCGGGAGCTGCTTGGCGAGGCCGGGCGGGAGCTGGCCGCCGAGGCCCGGCGGCAGGCCCTGGGGCATCGCGTCGGCGGGCTCGTCGGCGGACTGCTTGCCGAGGGCGCGCTTGCGCGGGTCGCCGCTGCGCTGCTTGCCCTTCTTCTTGGCCGCCTTCTGGGCCTGCTTGGCGCGGCGGCGTCCGGGCATGCCCGGGAAGCCCATGTTGCCGGCCATCGCGCGGACCATCTTCTGCGCGTCGAAGAACCGGGTGACCAGGCTGGAGACCTCGCCGACCTGGACGCCGGAGCCCTTGGCGATACGGGCCCGGCGCGAGCCGTTGATGATCTTGGGGTTGGAGCGCTCCTCCGGCGTCATCGAGCGGATGATCGCGGCGACCCGGTCCAGGTCCTTGTCGTCGATCTGGGAGATCTGGTCCCGGACCTGGCCCATGCCGGGCATCATGCCGAGCAGGTTGCCGATCGGCCCGAGCTTGCGGATCATCATCATCTGCTCGAGGAAGTCCTCGAGCGTGAAGTCCTCGCCGGACGCGAACTTGGTCGTCATCTTCTCGGCCTGCTGGGCGTCGAACGCCTGCTCGGCCTGCTCGATCAGGGTGAGGATGTCACCCATGTCGAGGATGCGCCCGGCCATCCGGTCCGGGTGGAAGACGCTGAAGTCGTCCAGCTTCTCGCCGGTGGACGCGAACATGATCGGGCGGCCGGTGATGTGCCGCACCGACAGGGCCGCGCCGCCGCGCGCGTCGCCGTCGAGCTTGGTGAGGACGACCCCGTCGAAGCCGACGCCGTCCATGAACGCCTGCGCGGTGTTCACCGCGTCCTGGCCGACCATGGCGTCGACGACGAAGAGGATCTCGTCCGGCGTGACGGCGTCGCGGATGTCGATGGCCTGCTGCATCATCTCCGCGTCCACGCCGAGGCGGCCCGCGGTGTCGATGATGACCATGTCGTGCTGGGCGTGCCGGGCCTGCTCGATGGAGCGGCGCGCCACGTCCACCGGGTCGCCGACGCCGGAGCCGGGCTCGGGGGCGAAGACCTGCACGCCGGCCCGCTCGCCGACGACCTGCAGCTGCTGGACGGCGTTGGGGCGCTGGAGGTCGGCCGCGACCAGCAGGGGCGCGTGCCCCTCCTTCTTCAGGTGCCGGGCGAGCTTGCCCGCGAGGGTGGTCTTTCCGGCGCCCTGCAGACCCGCGAGCATGATCACGGTCGGCGGGTTCTTGGCCAGGTTCAGCCGCCGGGTCTCGCCGCCGAGGATGCCGATGAGCTCCTCGTTGACGATCTTGACGACCTGCTGCGCCGGGTTGAGCGCCTGGGAGACCTCGGTGCTCGCGGCCCGTTCCTTGATCCGCGCGATGAAGTCCTTCACCACCGGCAGCGCCACGTCGGCTTCCAGCAGCGCGACGCGGATCTCGCGGGCCGTCGCGTTGATGTCGGCCTCGGAGAGCCGGCCCTTGCTGCGCAGCGACGAGAAAACCGTCGTCAACCGGTCGGAGAGCGTCTCGAACACGTGTGGACCCGTCCTTGGAAAGCTTCGTGGGATCGCCTATCAGACTATCGGGTCATGCGCCGGGTCCCGCCCCGTCCGCTTCTCCGCCTCGTCCCGGCTTGTGACGATCAGCCGAGGGACTCCAGGACGTGGTCGCGGACGGCCTCGGCGGACTTCCCTAGCGGACGGCCCTCGGCGTCCACGACGTAGAAGGCGTCGACCGCCTCGGCGCCCAGGGTGTCCACGCGTGCCGCGACCACCTGGAGGCCGCATTCGCCGAGCGCCTGGCCGACCCGCCACAGCAGGCCGGGCCGGTCGTGGGCGCGGACCTCCACGACGGTCGCGGTCGCCGAGGCGTCCGGGACGATCGTGACGCGCGGCGGCGGGACGGACGCGCCCGGCCGGATCCGGACGGACCTCGCCCGACGTTCGAGCCGCTCCGCGACGTCGAGCCGGTCGGCCAGCATGCGGCGCAGATCGGACTCCAGCACGGCCGGATCGGGCGGCTCACCGAATTCGGGGACGGCCGTGAAATCGAGCACAGCGGTGGCGGTCCGTTGCGCGCCCGGCTCCGGACCACTCGCGGCGTGGCCCGCGGACGGTTCGGGGGTGATGGCGGAGACGGTCCGGGCGGTTCGGACGGCGAGGCGGTGCAGGGCGAGGACACCTGCGGCCCGCCATAGCAGCCCCGGACGGTCGGGCGCGGTGATCGTGATCCGGGCGCCCTGCACGCGGACGGCGGCGCCGTCGTGCCTGGCCAGCGCCAGGGTGTTCGGTCCGAGGGCGGGGGCGGGCGGCAGCGTTCCTCCGGCGAGCGACGTCAGGGCGCGATGGGCCAGATCGGCGACGAGGCGGGCCTTCCAAGGGCCCCAGGCGGCGGGACCGGTCGCCTGGCCGTCCGCGATGGCGAGCGCGGCGAGGAGTTCGAGGACGTCCCGTTCACGCCCCGGGGCCCCGGGAACGGCGACGGCGTCCAGGACCGTCTCGATCGTCCTCGGGTCGTCGAGGTCGCGGCGGGTGGCGGTCTCGGGGAGCAGCAGGTGCCGCCGGACGACGGTCTCCAGCACCGCCGCGTCGTCCGGCGGGAAGCCCATCCGGGTGGCGGCGTCGCGCGCGACGACCGCCCCGCAGGCCGAGTGGTCGCCCGGCCAGCCCTTGCCGATGTCGTGCAGCAGCGCGCCGGCCAGCAGCAGGTCGGGACGGGCCACCTCGCGGGTCAGCGCGGCCGCTCCGGCGGCCGTCTCGATCAAGTGCCGGTCCACGGTGAAGCGGTGGACCGGGTTGCGCTGCGGCCGGTTCCGGACACGCTCCCAGTCGGGCAGCAGCCGGACGATGAGCCCCGCTTGGTCGAGTGCCTCCCAGACGCCGATCGCGGCCGGACCCGCGCCGAGCAGCGAGATCAACGCGTCGCGGGCCTCCCGAGGCCACGGCGCACCGGGCAGGGCGGCGTTCTCGGCGAGCGTCTCCACGGTCGCGGGTGCGAGGGGCAGGCCGTTCTGCGCGGCCGCCGCGGCGACGCGGAGCGTCAGCGCGGGGTCCTTCAGGTCGGCGTGGCGGGCGAGAACGACCTCGCCGTCCTGCTCGACCGCGCCGTCCCCGACGGGTCGCCTCCGGGCGCTGGGGCGTCCGGTGCGCCGCCGGACGAACCGGTCCACGCGCCGCCAGAGCTGGTCGTCGGCGTGGGTGATCGTCCGGGCGGCTCCGGCGACCGCGCGCAGCAGCACGTCGGCGTCGAGCATGCCGAGGGCCGCGGCGACGGCCTCCTGCTCCTGGAGGACGAGCCGGTCGGACGGCCGCCCGGTGGCCGCGTGCAGCGCGTGCCGGACGTCCAGCAGCAGGTCGTGGGCGGCGCGGACCCGGCCGTCCGGGGCGGGCGCGACCCAGGACGCGGCGACGGCGTTCATGACCTGCACGTCGCGGAGCCCGCCGTGGGCCTCCTTCAGGTCGCCTTCCAGCAGGAACGCGAGCTCGCCCTGCGCCCGCCGGCGTTCGCGGCTCAGCTCGCCGAGCTCGGCCAGCCGACGCGGGGCGTCCGCGCGCCAGTCGGCGAGGATGGTCAACCGCAGCTCCTCCACGAGCGTGATGTCGCCCGCGATGCGCCGAGGGGCGAGGAGCCCCAGCGTCGCCTTCATGTCGTCCCGCGCGACGGTCCGTGCCTCCTGGACGGTCCGGACGGAGTGGTCGAGCCGCGGTCCCTCGTCCCAGATCGGATACCAGATCCGTTCCGCGATCTCGGCCACGTCGGGGCGGCCCCGGTGCAGCAGGACCAGGTCGAGGTCGCCGCCGGGCGTCAGCTCGCGGCGCGCGTGGCTGCCGACGGCGACCAGCGCCACATCCGGGGGCATCGTGTGGAGGCCGGATCCGTTCCCGGGGAGGTCCGCGGGTGTGCCGGTGGCGGCGTCGAAGAGGGCGGTCAGGCGGCGGTCGAGGTCCGCCGCCCGGTCGGCTCGGGCGGCGGCCAGAGCCGACCGGGCGCGCGAGCCCGGCTCCGGCCCCGCCCCCGCCCTCACATCGCGGACGGGGGCCGTGGGCTCGGGTGGCTGGCCGGGCACGGTCGCCGCCTACAGGGCGTCCGGGCCGGTCTCGCCGGTGCGGACGCGGACGACCGTGTCCACCGGGACGGCCCAGACCTTGCCGTCGCCGATCTTCTCGGTGCGCGCGGCCTTGACGATGACGTCGATGATGTCGTGCGCGTCCTCGTCGTCCACCAGGACCTCGACGCGGAGCTTCGGAACGAGGTCCACCTTGTACTCGGCTCCCCGGTAGACCTCCGTGTGGCCCTTCTGGCGGCCGAAGCCGCTGGCCTCGCTGACCGTGAGGCCCTGGACGCCGAACGCCTCGAGGGCCGCCTTGATCTCGTCGAGCTTGAACGGCTTGATGACCGCGGTGATGAGCTTCACTGCTGGGCCTCCACCTTCGTCTCGGCGGACGGGCCGCCGGCGGGAACGGAACCGGGCGCCGCGGCGACGGGGCCGGGTACCGCGGATGCGTGGCCGGTGCGGACGGAGCCGCCGCCGGCCGGAGCGAGATCGTAGGCGGTCTCCGCGTGCGCGGTGAGGTCCACGCCGGTCGCCTCGTCCTCCTCGTCGATCCGGAAGCCCATCGTCTTGTCGATCACGGTGCCGATGACCCACGCCATCGCGAACGAGTACAGGCCGATCACCACCGGGCCGAGCACCTGCAGGCCGAGCTGGTGCGGGCCGCCGCCGTAGAGCAGCCCCTTGTGCTGCGAGGACAGCGCCGGGTAGGCGGACAGGAAGCCCAGCGAGACCGCGCCGACCGCGCCGCCGACCAGGTGCACGCCGACCACGTCGAGGGAGTCGTCGTAGCCGAGCCGGTACTTCAGGCCGATCGCATAGGCGCAGACAACGCCCGCCACCAGGCCGAGGACCACCGAGGCCCACGGGTCGATGAAGCCGCACGCCGGGGTGATCGCGACGAGCCCCGCGACCGCGCCGGACGCCGCGCCCAGTGTCGTGGCGTGGCCGTCCCGCAGCTTCTCGACGACCAGCCAGGCTCCGGCGGCGACCGCGGTCGCGATCTGGGTGTTCATGAACGCCAGGCCGGTGGTGGTGTCGACGCCGATCTCCGAGCCCGCGTTGAAGCCGAACCAGCCGAACCACAGGATCGCGACGCCGAGCAGGACGAACGGCAGGTTGTGCGGACGCATCGGCTCCTTCGGCCAGCCGCGCCTGCGGCCGAGGACGATCGCCAGCGCGAGGCCCGCCGAACCGGCGTTGACGTGCACGACCGTCCCGCCCGCGAAGTCCTCGATGCCGAGCTTGTTCAGCCAGCCGGTGCCCCACACCCAGTGCGCGACCGGGAAGTACACCAGCGAGGCCCACACCACCGTGAACGTCATCCACGCGCCGAACTTCGCGCGGTCGGCGATCGCGCCGCTGATCAGCGCGACCGTGATGATCGCGAAGGTGAGCTGGAAGGCCGAGTAGACCAGCAGCGGGATGTTGTGGTCGGGACTGGTCCCCTGCTGGATCGCGGTGGCCGTGCCCTTCAGCCCGACCGCGTCGAACCCGCCGAGGACCTTGTTGACGAGCGAGCTGCCGTTGTCGGTGAAGGCGACCGAGTGGCCGAAGAGCACCCACAGGACCGTCACGCTGATGATGCTGCCGAACGACATCATCATCATGTTCAGCACGCTCTTGGCCCGGGTCATGCCGCCGTAGAAGAACGCCAGCCCGGGTGTCATGAACAGCACCAGCGCCGTGGCGGCCAGCATCCAGGCCGTCGCGCCTGTATCGATCTTCATCGCGGAAGGTGCCTCCTCGACCCCGGGAACGTGAACTGGCAAAAGATTCCGGCGTGGCCGTTTCGCCTGTTCGGCTCCCGTGTTTCGAGGGTGTGAAACCCCTTCCCGGCGTGTTGCGCCGGTGTTTCGAAAACCTCACCGGCTGCCCGGATCGGACAGGAAAGTGGCGCTCGAACGCGAGGTGTTTCCATAGGAAAAGGCCCCACCGGTCGGAGAACCGGTGGGGCCCTGGGCCGTTCTGGAGGTCGGTCAGTCGCCGAGGATGGCGTCCACGAACGCTCCCGGCTCGAACGGGGCGAGGTCGTCGGGACCCTCGCCGAGGCCGACGAGCTTGACCGGGACACCCAGCTCGCGCTGCACCTGCACGACGATGCCGCCCTTGGCGGTGCCGTCCAGCTTGGTCAGCACGACGCCGGTGATGTTGACGACCTCGGCGAACACGCGCGCCTGCTGCATGCCGTTCTGGCCGGTGGTGGCGTCCAGCACGAGCAGCACCTCGTCGACCGCGGCCTGCTTCTCCACAACCCGCTTGACCTTGCCGAGCTCGTCCATCAGCCCGGTCTTGGTGTGCAGGCGGCCCGCGGTGTCGATGATCACCGTGTCGACCTTGGTGTCGATGCCGCGCTTGACCGCGTCGAAGGCGACCGACGCGGGGTCGGCGCCCTCGTCCTTGCGGACGACCTGGGCGCCGACGCGCTCGCCCCAGGTCTGCAGCTGGTCCGCGGCGGCCGCGCGGAAGGTGTCGGCCGCGCCGAGCACCACGGTCTTGCCGTCGCCGACCAGGACGCGGGCGAGCTTGCCGGTGGTGGTGGTCTTGCCGGTGCCGTTGACCCCGACGACCATCAGCACGGCGGGCTTGTCGCCGTGCCGCTCGGTGCGCAGGTGGCGGTCGAGGTCCGGGCCGATCTGCTTGACCAGCTCCTCGCGCAGCAGGGCGCGGACCTCGGCGGGCGTGCGGCTGCCGAGGACCTGGACGCGGGTGCGCAGGTCGTCGGTGATCTGCCGGGCGACCGCGACGCCGATGTCGGCGCCGATCAGGGTGTCCTCGATCTCGTCCCACGCGTCGTCGTCGAGGTGGTCGCGCGACAGCAGGCCGAGCAGCGTCTTGCCGAAGGTGTTCTGGGACCGGGCGAGCCGGGCGCGCAGCCGGACCAGGCGGCCCGCCGACGGCGGCGGGACCTCGATCTCCGGCTTGGGCGGGGCGGTGGGCGTCGGCGGGGCCCGTTCCACCGGCGGAGCGGCCTGATCCTCCTCCGGCGGCGCGGTGGTGGTCGCGCCGGGCCGGATGTCGGGCCGCTCCGCTGGTTCGACGGGAGCTTGGGGCTTGCGGCGGCCGGGCCGCAAGAACATCACGCCGCCCACGATCAACGCGAGGACGGCCAGCCCGGCGATGAGGATCACATATTCCATAGCGGGTCCAGTTTTCCAGACGGCCGCCGATGCCCCGTACCCCAGCGCCACGGACGCGCCGGTGGAGGCCGCCTCCGGCCGCCGGCTCCCGGGAGGCCGCGTCCCTTGGCCAACGGAGTCGGAACGTCGGTCGGCGGCCCCTCGAAGGCCAGGCCCGCTGGGGCTGTCAGCGGCGGTACATGCGGATCCAGTCGACCTGGAAGGTGGCCGGAGCGTTCCACCCGATGCCCCGGGCGGTGTGCCGAGCGTCATGGGGGAACCAGTCGAGCTGGATGGTCTGCCCCATCGGCCCGCGCGGTATCGCGGCGCGGCGCGTGGTGTGGAACCAGCGCCGGCCGTCCACGAAGCCGCTGACCCATGTCGCCGTCCACTCGACGGCGAACGCGTGCCAGCGCGTCATGTCCGTACGGACCTGGCCGACCAACTGGTTGTCCCTGCGCAGGGGCCCGTAGTGCAAGAAGAACTTGGCCTTCTGGCGGGTGCCGTCGTCGGCGACCTCCAGCCAGTCCACCTCACCGCCGCCACCCCGGGGTGCCGCTCCCCCACGCGCGTGCGTAGGCCACAGCAGCAGGACGGGGTGGTAGGCGGCGTTGGCACGGGACATCCGGACGCGCGCCTCCCAACGGCCGGTCCGCTGCGCGCCGCGCTTCCAGGCCACGCCGCCGGTCGTGCCGTTCGACCGGCCGGTGATCGTGAGGACGCCCTTGCGGACGCTCACCGCGCGCGGGCTGCGGTGTCCCGCTCCGCCCTGGCCCGGCCCGTTGTAGACCTCCCAGGAGCGGCGGTCGAGGCGTCCGGAGCGGAAGTCGTCGGAGGCGGTCGGCCTGCCCCAGTGGAACCGCGCGGCGGCGGTGGGCTGGGGGCGCGGCCGTTTGCGCGGACGCCCCTTCTTATGCCCGCGGGCGTGTCCGCCGTGCGCGGCGGCCCGCCGATGATGATGGTGACGGTGGTGCTGCCAGTCGTGCAGCGGGAAGATCCGCATGTCGCGAAATGTGAGCCGTCCGGCCGCGTCCCGCACGCCCCGGCCCGTCGTCCCGTGGGACGCCATTCCGGCCGGCGCGATGAGGCTGACCGGGACGAGGACGGCGATGATCAGGGGTCTGAGCCGTGTGGGCACCCTGGAACGCTACGAAGAACGGCTTAGATCGCGCCTCCCCCGATTCCTCGATTCTCGGGAAAGAAAGCCATCCGGAGGTAAAGCCCGCCGAGATCCCCGGAGCCCGGCTAGACGGGCGCGACCCGAGGCTCGGGCTCGTCCCGGACGAGGCGCTGGCTGATCACCTGGGTGACGCCGTCGCCGCGCATCGACACGCCGTAGAGGGCGTCCGCGCCCTCCATCGTCCGCTTCTGGTGGGTGATGACGATCAGCTGGGACGACTCGCGCAGCTCCTCGAACACCGTGATCAGCCGCTGCGTGTTGGTGTCGTCGAGCGCCGCCTCCACCTCGTCCAGCACGTAGAACGGCGACGGGCGGGCCTTGAAGACCGCGACGAGGAACGCGATCGCCACCAGCGACCGCTCGCCGCCCGACAGCAGCGACAGCCGCTTGACCTTCTTGCCCGGCGGACGCGCCGCGACCTCGACGCCGGTGGTGAGCATGTCGTCCGGCTCGGTGAGCGACAGGCTGCCCTCGCCGCCGGGGAACAGCCGGGCGAAGATCCGCTCGAACTCGCGCGCGGTGTCGGCGTAGGCGGACCCGAACACCTGCTGCACCCGGTCGTCCACCTCCTTCACGACGAGCAGGAGGTCCCGGCGGGTCTTCTTGAGGTCCTCCAGCTGCGAGGTCAGGAACGCGTGCCGCTCCTCCAGCGCCGCGAACTCCTCCAGCGCGAGCGGGTTGATCTTACCGAGCTGGTTCAGCTCCCGCTCGGCCTTCTTCGCGCGCTTCTCCTGCGTCGTCCGCTCGTACGGAACGGGCTGGGCGTCCTCGGGCGCCTCCGGGCCGGGCGGGACGGGCTGGTCCGGGCCGTACTCGCCGACCAGCGCGTCGATCTCCAGGCCGAACTCCTCCAGCGCGCGCTGCTCCATCTGCTCCAGCCGCAGGCGCTGCTCGGCGCGCGCGACCTCGTTGCCGTGCACGACGTTGACCAGCCGCTCCAGCATGGACGACAGCTCGCGCACCTGCGTGCGGATCACCCGCAGCTCGGACTCGCGGGCGGCGCGCGCCTCCTCCGCCGCCTCGCGCTGCGTCACAGCCGAGGCGAGCGACTGCTCCAGCCGGGCCAGCGCGGTCAGCGAGCCCCGGTGCACCGCCTCGGCGATCTTGGCCTGCTGCTCCCGGCGGGCCCGGCGGCGGGCGGCGCGGGCGCGCTCCTCGCGCTCGCGGCGCGCCCCGCGTTCGAGGGCGTCGGCGCGCCCGGCGATGGCCTGCACGCGCTCCTCGGCCGTGCGCACCGACAGCCGCGCCTCCATCTCGGCCGACCGGAGCTGCTGCACCCGCGCGGCCAGCTCGTCGCGGACGGAGGTGTCCTCGCCCGCCTCGTCGGCGACGTTGGCGGCCTCCTCGGCCTCCTCCAGCCGCATCGCGAGGTCCTCGGCGGCCTCCAGGTCGGCCTCGCGGGACTCGGCGGCGGCGTCCAGCGCCCGGCCGAGCCGCTCGACCTCGCCGCGCGCGGCCCGGACGTCGGCCTCCAGGCGCGCGGCGCGCCTGGCCTCCTGCGCGGCCTGCGACTCGACCTCGCGGACGCGCGCGCGGATGCGGTCGAGCTCCGCCTGCGCCGCGTTGACGCCGCTCTGGGCCTCCCCGACGGCGGCCTGCGCGGCGTCCAGGGCGAGCTGCGCCTGCTGCTCCGCCTCGGTGGCCTCGGCGAGGTCGGCGGCGCCGCGCTCGGCGGCGGACTCCGCGGCGGCGAGGTCGGCGGTCGCCTCGTCCAGCGTGGCGCGCATCTGCAGGATCGACTGCGCGCCGCCCGCGCCGCCGCCCCGTGCCCAGTACGCGCCGACCAGGTCCCCGTCCCGCGTGACGACGCGCAGGGACGGATGTGCCCGGACGAGCTTGGCCGCGGAGGTCACGTCGTCGGCGACCGCGACGTCCCGCAGCAGGAACTCCATCGCGGGACGCACCTCGCCCGGGACGGTCACCGCGTCGATCGCGTAGTCGATGCCCGGGAACCGCTCGACCGCGCCGGCCGGACCGGACGATCCGGACGGGCCGCCGATCAGCAGTCCGGCGCGTCCCGCGTCCTTCGCCCGCAGCAGCGACAGCGCCGCCTCGGCCGTGTCGAGCGAGCCGACCGCGATCGCCTGCGTCGCGTCGCCGAGCGCGGCGGCCACAGCCGTCTCGTACCCCGGACGGACGTTGAGCAGCGAGGCGACCGTGCCGAGCACGCCGTCCAGCCCGGACGCGAGCAGGGCCTCGCCGCCGTCCGCGGCCGACGCCAGCGTCAGGTTCAGCGCCTCGATGCGCGCCTGGAGCGCCGCGACCCGCTTCTGCGCGCCCTGGTCGGCGGACCGCGCGGCGGCCACCGCGGCGCGCGCGTCCTTCAGCGCCTGCCGTGGGAGGTCCACGGCGGCGCGCGCCGTCTCCGCGGTCTCCTTGGCGGCGGCCAGCAGGTCCTGGGCGGACTCGTGCTCGGCGGCGAGCGCCGGGTCCTCGACGACCTCGGCCTCGAACGCCTCGAACTCCTCCTGCGCGGTCGCGGCGCGCTGCTCGGCCTCGGCGCGCGCGGCCGACAGCCGCCCGATCTCCGACTGCCCGGCCTGCGCCTTGCTGCGCAGCGCCTCGACGCGTCCGCGCAGCCGGGCCAGCTCCTCGCGGCGGTCGGCGGCGGCGCGCGCGGCTGACTGCAGGCGGCG
>NZ_JBFAOF010000006.1:0-38728 GCF_040675125.1 Spirillospora sp. NPDC049652
CGGGAAGATCCCCGTCTTGTACAAGATCTCGTCCGACCCGCCCGCGTTCTGGAACAGGTTCCCGGTCGCCGCCATCGCGACCACACCCGTCCCCTGCAGGATCGCCAGACCCACCGTCAGGTAACGCGTGTACTGCGTGATCTTCGTCGTCCCGGCCTGGCCCTCCTTCTTCAGGGCCTCCAGCCGCGGAATCACCACCGTCAGCAACTGCAGAATGATCGACGCGGTGATGTAAGGCATGATGCCCAGCGCGAACACCGACAGCTTCAGCAGCGCGCCACCGGAGAACAGGTCCACCAGACCATAGAGCTGGTTGGACTTCTTGGCCGCGTCGGCGGTCTGCCTCAGCACCTCCACGTTCACGTTCGGAGTCGGCAGGTTCTGGCCGATCCGGAACACCACGATCATCAGAAGCGTGAACAGCAGCTTCTTACGCAGATCGGGCGTTCTGAAGGCCCGAGCGAACGCGGTCAGCACCATTCCTCCTGCGGAGCTTGCGGAAAATCAGCCCATCGGCAACAACGGCGGGGGGCCTGACGCACGAACGCCGGCCACCACCGCCGGGGAGACTCTAACAGCAGATGAGACCGGGGCCGGTCCCCCCGCGTCGGGCCCACCGGCCCGGACACGTGGTGGACTCTGGCCCCGGTCTCACGGGTGTCGATCTCAGAGCTGCTCGGCGGTACCGCCGGCGGCCGTGATCTTCTCCTTGGCCGCGCCGGAGAAGGCGTGCGCCTTCACCTGGACGGCGACGGAGATCTCACCGGTGCCGAGGATCTTCACCGGACGGCCGGCGCGGACCGCGCCCTTGGCCGCCAGGTCCTCGGCGGTCACCTCGCCACCCTCGGGGTAGAGGGCGGCGAGCTTGTCCAGGTTCACGACCTGGAACTCGACCCGGTTGGGGTTCTTGAAGCCCTTGAGCTTCGGGATCCGGCGGATCAGGGGCATCTGGCCGCCCTCGAACCCGACCGGAACGGTGTTGCGGGCCTTGGTGCCCTTGGTGCCGCGGCCGGCGGTCTTGCCCTTGGACGCCTCGCCACGGCCCTTGCGGGTCTTGGGGCGGTTGGCGCCAGGGGCCGGACGCAGGTCGTGCACCTTGAGCGGGGTGCCCTCGGTGGCGTCGGCCATGTCAGTCGACCTCCTCGACGGCGACCAGGTGGGCCACCGTCCGGATCATGCCACGGACCTGCTGGGTGTCCTCACGCACGACCGACTGGCCGATCTTCTTGAGGCCCAGCGTCCGCAGCGTGTCACGCTGGTTCTGCTTCTCGCTGATCACAGACTTGATCTGCTTGATCTTCAGCTGGCTCATGACGCGGTGGCCTCCGTCCGGGCCTCGGACCCGGCGGCCCGGGCCCGCAGCATGGCGGCCGGCGCCACGTCCTCGATCGGCAGGCCGCGCTTGGCCGCGATCTCCTCGGGACGCTTGAGCTGCTTCAGACCGTCCACGGTGGCGTGGAC
The DNA here is from genome assembly GCF_040675125.1 of Spirillospora sp. NPDC049652. NCBI lineage: Bacteria > Bacillati > Actinomycetota > Actinomycetes > Streptosporangiales > Thermomonosporaceae > Spirillospora > Spirillospora sp. NPDC049652. The sequence continues at coordinate 1,462 of NZ_JBFAOF010000006.1, forward strand.
GATGTTGATCGCGTTGTCGGTGCCGAGCGACTTGCTCAGCACGTCGTGGATGCCGGCGCACTCCAGCACCGCGCGCACCGGGCCACCCGCGATCACACCGGTACCGGGGGACGCGGGACGCAGCAGGACGACGCCCGCGGCGGCCTCACCCTGGACGGTGTGAGGGATGGTGCCCTGGATCCGCGGCACCTTGAAGAAGTGCTTCTTGGCCTCCTCGACGCCCTTGGCGATCGCCGCGGGCACCTCCTTGGCCTTGCCGTAGCCGACGCCGACGGTGCCGTTGCCGTCACCGACGATCACCAGGGCGGTGAAGCTGAAGCGACGTCCACCCTTGACGACCTTGGCGACACGGTTGATCGCCACGACCTTCTCGATGTACGACTGGCCCTTGTCGGCGCCACCGCGACGGTCATCGCGGCGGCCGTCGCGACGGTCGCCACCCTGACCGCCACCACGCCTCTGCGCTGCCATCAGTGGTTCCTCTTCTCGTTGGTCGTGAGAGCCATCAGAGCTTCAGGCCCCCCTCACGAGCGCCGTCCGCGACGGCGGCGACGCGACCGTGGTACTTGTTGCCGCCACGGTCGAAGACCACAGCGGTCACTCCGGCGGCCTGCGCGCGCTCGGCGAGCAGCTCGCCGACCTTGCGGGACTTCGCCGTCTTGTCGCCGTCGGAGCCGCGCAGGTCGGCCTCCATGGTCGACGCCCACGCCACGGTGTGGCCCTTGGAGTCGTCGATGACCTGAGCGAACATGTGCTGGTTGGAGCGCGTCACGACAAGGCGGGGACGCTCGGCGGTGCCGAGGACCTTCTTGCGGACCCGCAGGTGCCGCCGCTTGCGGGCCAGCGCACGCTTCGACGTGGCCTTGCCGGCCAGGTGCTTCGTGCCTGCCATGACTACTTACCAGCCTTTCCGACCTTGCGGCGGATCTGCTCGCCCTCGTAACGCACGCCCTTGCCCTTGTACGGGTCGGGCTTGCGCAGCTTACGAATGTTGGCGGCGACCTCGCCGACCTTCTGCTTGTCGATGCCCTCGACGACCAGCTGGGTCGGCTTCTCGACCGTGAAGGTGATGCCTTCCGGCGGCTCGACCGTGATCGGGTGGCTGTACCCGAGCGAGAACTCCAGGTTCTTGCCCTTGGCCACCACGCGGTAACCGACGCCCTGGATGACCAGGGTCTTCTTGTACCCCTCGGTGACGCCGACCACCATGTTGTTGATCAGCGACCGGGTCAGGCCGTGCAGCGCGCGGACCGTGTTGATGTCGTTCGGCCGCGAGACGGTCACCTGACCGTCCTCCATCGCGACCTCGATCGGCTCGGAGACCGTCAGGGACAGGGTGCCCTTCGGGCCCTTGACCGAGACGTCACGACCGTCGACCTTCACCTCGACGCCGCCGGGCACGGTGATGGGGAGACGTCCAATGCGAGACATTCTGCGAATCCTCCCCTCTACCAGACGTAGGCGAGGACTTCGCCGCCCACGCCGCGCTTGCCCGCCTGCCGGTCGGTCATGAGGCCGGAGGACGTCGAGATGATCGCGACGCCCAGGCCGCCCAGGACCTTGGGCAGGTTGTCCTTCTTCGCGTAAACCCGAAGACCGGGCTTGGAAACGCGCTTGATGCCGGCGATCGAACGCTCGCGGGTCGGGCCGAACTTCAGCTCGATCATGAGCTTCTTGCCCACCTCGGCGTCCTCGACGCTCCAGCCCGAGATGTAGCCCTCCTGCTGGAGGATCTCGGCGATGTGCGCCTTGATCTTCGAGTACGGCATCGACACCGAGTCGTGGTACGCCGAGTTAGCGTTCCGCAGACGCGTCAGCATGTCTGCGATCGGGTCGGTCATCGTCATGGCCTACTGGCCCTCCCTCGCCACGGTTTCCATCCGCCCGGCCCGCCCAGCGGACGGGGCGGATGGACCTTTGGCGCGGTCATGGGCACCTTCGTCAGGTGCCCGGTGGTTATTACAGGCTGGGCTGGTTACCAGCTCGACTTCGTGATGCCCGGCAGCTCGCCCCGGTGCGCCATCTCACGGAAGCACACGCGGCACAGGCCGAACTTGCGGTACACGGAACGCGGACGGCCGCAGCGCGAGCAGCGGGTGTACGCGCGCACGCCGAACTTGGGCTTCCGAGCCGCCTTCGCGATGAGGCTCTTCTTGGCCATCTGCTCAGTTCTCCTTGAACGGGAAGCCCAGGAGCTTCAGCAGCGCCCGGCCCTCGTCGTCGGTCTTGGCCGTGGTCACCACGGTGATGTCCATACCGCGGACACGGTCGATCTTGTCCGGGTCGACCTCGTGGAACATGACCTGCTCGGTCAGACCGAACGTGTAGTTCCCGTTGCCGTCGAACTGCTTCGGCGACAGGCCGCGGAAGTCACGGATGCGGGGCAGCGCGGTGGCGAGCAGCCGGTCCAGGAACTCCCACATGCGGTCGCCGCGCAGGGTCACGTGCGCGCCGATCGGCATGCCCTCGCGCAGCTTGAACTGCGCGATGGACTTCTTGGCCCGGTTGACGGCCGGCTTCTGGCCGGTGATCGCGGCCAGGTCGCGGACGGCGCCCTCGATCAGCTTCGCGTCCTTGGCGGCGTCGCCGACACCCATGTTGACGACGATCTTCGTCAGCCCGGGCACCAGCATGATGTTGCCGTAGCCGAACTGCTCCTGCATGCCCTTGACGATCTCGTCACGGTAGCGGAGCTTCAGGCGCGGCTGCGGCACGGGACGCTCGGTAACGGTCTCGGTCATCTCAGATCTCCTTGCCGCTACGGCGCGAGATCCGGACCTTGGTGCCGTCCTCGTTGAGGCGGTAGCCGACCCGGACGGGCTTGCCGTCCTCGGCCAGGGCCACGTTGCTCACGTGGAGCGGCGCCTCGACGGTCACGCGGCCGCTCTCCTTGCCGGCTCGCTGCGCGTCGGCCTTGATGTTCTTCGTGATGAGGTTGACGCCTTCGACGACGACGCGCTCCTCACGCGGAATGACACGGATGACCTTGCCGGTCGCACCCTTGTCCTTGCCGGCGATGACGACGACCTCGTCGCCCTTCTTGATCTTCATCACAGCACCTCCGGCGCGAGCGAGATGATGCGCATGAACTTCTTCTCGCGCAGTTCACGGCCGACCGGGCCGAAGATGCGGGTGCCACGGGGGTCGCCGCCGTCCTTGATCAGGACGGCCGCGTTCTCGTCGAAGCGGATGTAGGAGCCGTCCGGGCGCCGGCGCTCCTTGCGGGTGCGCACGACGACCGCCTTGACGACGTCACCCTTCTTCACGCCCGCGCCGGGAAGGGCGTCCTTCACCGTCGCGACAATGACGTCGCCGACTCCCGCGTAGCGCCGACCCGAGCCACCGAGAACGCGGATGCAAAGGATCTCCTTCGCACCCGTGTTGTCGGCGACCTTGAGTCGCGACTCCTGCTGGATCACGTCAACTCCATTTCGTCACACCGGTTCTCCACTGAGCCTCGCTCGTGGAGCCTGGCGGAACCTTCACTGGTCTCCCCCCGAACGCGGGCCCTCTCGGGGAGGGCCCGCCCACGGGGAGTCTGTCGGGAGGCGCCCCGGACGGGGCGGAGCTCCCTGGTTACTTGGCCTTCTCGAGGATCTCCACCACGCGCCAGCGCTTGGTCGCCGACAGCGGGCGGGTCTCCATCAGGCGGACGCGGTCGCCGATGCCACACTCGTTGGCCTCGTCGTGCGCCTTGTAGTTCTTCGTGCGGCGGATGACCTTGTGGTACTTCGGGTGCTTGACGCGGTCCTCGACGGACACGACCACGGTCTTGTCCATCTTGTCGGAGACCACCAGGCCCTCGAGCACCTTGCGGGTGATCCCGCGCGCCTCGGTCTGCTCTGCCATTACTTCTCGCCCTCCTGCGACGTGCGCGGGTCGTCGACAATCCCGAGCTCGCGCTCGCGCATGACGGTGTAGATGCGAGCGATCTCGCGCTTCACCGTGCGCAGCCGCCCGTGGCTCTCAAGCTGCCCGGTCGCGGCCTGGAAGCGGAGGTTGAAGAGCTCCTCCTTGGCCTCCTTGAGCTTGGTGACCAGCACGTCCTCAGGCTCGGTCCGCAGGTCATCGGCGGTAAGACCCTTGGCCATCAGGACTCACCCACCTCTCGCTTCACGATCTTGCACTTCATGGGCAGCTTGTGGATCGCGCGGGTGAGCGCCTCCCGAGCGACCTGCTCGTTCGGGTAGGAGATCTCGAACATCACGCGGCCCGGCTTCACGTTGGCCACCCACCACTCGACCGAGCCCTTGCCGGAACCCATGCGGGTCTCGGCCGGCTTCTTGGTCAGCGGGCGGTCCGGGAAGATGTTGATCCAGACCTTGCCGCCACGCTTGATGTGGCGGGTCATGGCGATACGCGCGGCCTCGATCTGCCGGTTGGTCACGTACGCGGCCTCGACGGCCTGGATGCCGTACTCACCGAAGGTGACCTTGGTGCCGCCCTTGGCCATGCCCCGGCGCTTCGGGTGGTGCTGCTTGCGGTGCTTGACCTTACGAGGGATCAGCATCGGTCGGTTCAGCTCCCCTCACCAGTCGGAGCAGCCTCAGAGGCGGGGGCCTGCTGCTCGGTGTTCTGCTGCTGACGGGGCGCGCGGTCGCCGCCGCCGCCCTGGCCGCCACGGCCGCCGCGGCCACCCCGGCCGCCGCCACCGCCGCCGCCGCGACGCTCACGGCGCTCGCCGCCGCGACCGCCGCCCGCCGCGCGCTGCTGCGCGGCCTGGGCCTCGCGCTCGGCGCGGGTCTGGGCGGCCTCGCCCTTGTAGATCCACACCTTCACGCCGATGCGGCCGAACGTCGTCCGGGCCTCGTAGAAGCCGTAGTCGATGTCCGCGCGCAGCGTGTGCAGCGGAACCTGGCCCTCGCGGTAGAACTCGGACCGGGACATCTCCGCGCCGCCGAGACGGCCGGAGCACTGCACCTTGATGCCCTTGGCGCCGGACTTCATGGCGGACTGGATCGCCTTGCGCATCGCGCGGCGGAACGCCACGCGGGAGCTCAGCTGCTCAGCCACGCCCTGCGCGACGAGCTGGGCGTCGATCTCGGGGTTCTTGACCTCGAGGATGTTCAGCCGGACCTGCTTGCCGGTCAGCTTCTCCAGGTCGCCGCGGAGGCGCTCGGCCTCCGCGCCACGCCGGCCGATCACGATGCCCGGACGCGCGGTGTGGATGTTCACCTCGACGCGGTCACGGGTGCGCTCGATCTCGACCTTGGAGATGCCCGCCCGGTCCATGCCCTTGGAGAGCATGCGCCGGATCTGGACGTCCTCCTTGACGTAGTCCTTGTAGAGCTTGTCGGCGAACCACACGGACTTGTGGTCGGTGGTGATGCCGAGCCGGAACCCGTGCGGGTTGATCTTCTGACCCACTACCGGGCCCTCCTCGTCTTCTTACCGCCGGCCGCAGCGACCTCGTCACGCGGGGCGACGACCACCGTGATGTGGCTCGTGCGCTTGTTGATGCGGTAAGCCCGACCCTGGGCGCGGGGGCGGAAACGCTTCAGCGTCGGCCCCTCGTCCACGTACGCGTGGCTCACGACCAGCGTCTCGGTGTCGAGCTTGAAGTTGTGCTCGGCGTTGGCGATGGCACTCGCGAGCACCTTGCCCACGGGCTCACTCGCCGCCTGAGGGGCGAACCGCAGCACCTGCTGCGCCTCCGCGGCAGGCAGGCCGCGGATGAGGTCCACCACGCGCCGAGCCTTCATGGGCGTGACACGGATGAACCGTGCCTGGGCCCTGGCTTCCATCGCTGTTCCTCTCTCCTACAGATTCCTGCTCAGCCGCGACGGCTGCGGCGGTCTTCCTTGACGTGGCTGCGGAACGTGCGCGTCGGCGCGAACTCGCCGAGCTTGTGTCCCACCATGGCGTCGGTGATGAACACCGGGACGTGCTTGCGGCCGTCGTGCACGGCGATCGTGTGACCGATCATGTCCGGCACGATCATGGAGCGCCGCGACCACGTCTTGATGACGTTCTTCGTCCCCTTCTCGTTCTGGGCGTCCACCTTCTTGATCAGGTGGTCGTCCACGAAGGGGCCCTTCTTAAGGCTACGTGGCATTGCGAGCGACTCCTACCGCTTCTTCTTGCTGCGACGACGGACGATGAGACGGTCGCTGGACTTGTTCGCCTTGCGAGTCCGGCCTTCCTTCTTACCGTTCGGGTTGACCGGGTGGCGGCCGCCGGAGGTCTTGCCCTCACCACCACCGTGCGGGTGGTCGATCGGGTTCATGGCCACACCGCGGACGGTCGGGCGCTTGCCCTTCCAGCGCATGCGGCCGGCCTTGCCCCAGTTGATGTTGGACTGCTCGGCGTTGCCGACCTCGCCCACCGTGGCGCGGCAGCGGACGTCCACCATGCGCATCTCGCCGGACGGCATACGCAGCGTGGCGTACTTGCCCTCCTTGGCGAGGAGCTGGACGCCGGCGCCCGCGGACCGGGCGATCTTCGCGCCGCCACCGGGCTTCAGCTCGATGGCGTGGATGACCGTACCGGTCGGGATGTTGCGAAGCGGCAGGCAGTTGCCCGGCTTGATGTCCGAACCGGGGCCGTTCTCGACCCGGTCGCCCTGCTTGAGCCCCTGCGGCGCGAGGATGTACCGCTTCTCACCGTCGGCGTAGTGCAGCAGCGCGATGCGGGCGGTGCGGTTCGGGTCGTACTCGATGTGAGCGACCTTCGCCGGAACGCCGTCCTTGTCGTGCCGGCGGAAGTCGATCAGCCGGTACGCGCGCTTGTGCCCGCCGCCCTGGTGACGAGTGGTGATGCGGCCGTGGTTGTTACGGCCGCCCTTCTTCGGGAGAGGACGCAGCAGCGACTTCTCCGGCTCGGTGCGCGTGATCTCGACGAAGTCGGCCACGCTGGAGCCGCGACGACCCGGGGTCGTCGGCTTGTACTTACGGATGCCCATCTTATTCGTGCAATCCCTTAGTTCACGCTTCGGGGCTCGGACCTCGTCAGGAGGTCTGTCCGCCGAAGATGTCGATCGGCTGCTCGCCCTCGGCCAGGCTCACGATCGCGCGCTTGGTGCCCTTGCGCTGACCGTAGCCAAAGCGGGTCCGCTTGCGCTTCCCCGGACGGTTGATCGTGTTGACGCCGGCCACCTTGCGGTCGAAGATCGCCTCGACGGCCTGCTTGATCTGCGTCTTGTTGGCGTCCGGCCGGACGATGAAGGTGTACTTGCCCTCGTCGAGCAGCCCGTAGCTCTTCTCCGAGACGACCGGCGCGATGATGATGTCGCGGGGGTCAGAGATCTTGTTCATGTCTGCCCTCGTTACTTCTTCACGCGCGCGAGGAACGACTCGTACGCCTTCTGGGTGAAGACCACGTCGTCGTTCACGAGCACGTCGTAGGTGTTGAGCTGGTCATCGACGATGACGTGCACGCTCGCCTCGTTGCGCAGCGACTTCCAGGTCAGCTCGTCCTCGCGGTCCAGGACCAGGAGCACGCGCTTGGCCTGGGTCACGCCGCGCAGGGCGGCCAGCGCCGTCTTCGTCTTCGGGGTGTCGCCCTCGAGAAGGCTGTCGACGACGTGCACCCGGCCGAAGCGGGCGCGGTCCGACAGCGCGCCGCGGAGCGCGGCGGCCTTCATCTTCTTGGGCGTCCGCTGCGAGTAGTCGCGCGGCTGCGGGCCGTGGACGATGCCACCACCGGCGAACTGCGGCGCGCGGGTCGAACCCTGGCGCGCGCGGCCGGTGCCCTTCTGCCGGTACGGCTTCTTGCCACCGCCGGAGACCTCGCCCCGGGTCTTGGTGGAGTGCGTGCCCTGCCGAGCCGCCGCGAGCTGCGCCACGACGACCTGGTGGATCAGCGGAACGCTGGTCTTCCGGTCGAAGATCTCGGCCGGCAGTTCGATGTCGAGCTTGGTGGTCACTTGCCCGTCCCCTTCACTGCGTCGCGGACCAGGACCACGCCGCCGTTGGGACCGGGGACCGCACCCTTGATGAGGAGCAGGCCCTTCTCCGCGTCGATCGCGTGGACGGTCAGGTTCTGGACGGTGGCACGGGCGTTGCCGTGCCGTCCCGCCATGCGGAGGCCCTTGAAGACGCGACCAGGGGTCGCGCAGCCGCCGATCGAACCCGGCGAGCGGTGCTTGCGCTGGGTACCGTGCGAGGCGCCGAGGCCCTTGAAGCCGTGGCGCTTCATGACACCCGCGGTGCCCTTGCCCTTGCTGGTGCCGGTCACGTCGATCTTCTGGCCGGCCTCGAAGACGCTGGCGGTGATCTCCTGGCCGAGTTCGTACTCGGCGGCGTCGTCAACGCGCAGCTCGACCAGGTAGCGGCGCGGCGTGACGCCGGCCTTCTCGAAGTGGCCCGTGCGCGGCTTGTTGACCTTGCGCGGGTCGATCTGGCCGAAGCCGATCTGCACGGCGGTGTAGCCGTCCTTCTCCTGGTCCTTGAGCTGGGTGACCACGCACGGCCCGGCCTGGACGACGGTTACCGGAACCATCCGGCCCTCATCGTCGAAGACCTGGGTCATGCCGAGCTTCTCGCCCAGGACGCCCTTCCTCTGCGTACTCATTTTGGTGCGTCCCTCAGAGCTTGATCTCGATGTCAACGCCGGCCGGGAGGTCGAGTCGCATCAGCGAGTCGACCGTCTTGGGCGTCGGGTCGATGATGTCGATCAACCGCTTGTGCGTGCGCATCTCGAAGTGCTCGCGGCTGTCCTTGTACTTGTGCGGCGAGCGGATGACGCAGTACACGTTCTTCTCGGTCGGCAGCGGCACCGGGCCCGCGACCTTGGCGCCCGTCCGCGTCACCGTCTCAACGATCTTCTTCGCGGAGGTGTCGATGACCTCGTGGTCGTAGGCCTTGAGCCGGATGCGGATCTTCTGTCCCGCCATGGTGGCCTCGGTGTCCTTTGCTGGTAGTGCCGCTGTTGCTTCTTCGGTCGTGGAACGGCGGGCCGACATGGCGTTCCAGGCCAGTGGTCAGCCCGCCGAACTACGAGAGTGTTACTTGATGACCTTGGTGACGCGACCCGCGCCGACCGTCCGGCCACCCTCGCGGATGGCGAACTTCAGGCCCTCCTCCATGGCGACGGGCTGGATCAGCTCGACGCGCATCTCGGTGTTGTCGCCCGGCATGACCATCTCGGTGCCCTCGGGGAGGTACACGACGCCGGTCACGTCCGTGGTACGGAAGTAGAACTGCGGGCGGTAGTTGTTGAAGAACGGCGTGTGGCGGCCGCCCTCGTCCTTGGACAGGATGTAGACCTGAGCCTCGAACTCGGTGTGCGGGGTGTTGGTGCCCGGCTTGATGACACACTGGCCGCGCTCGACGTCCTCGCGCTTGATGCCGCGCAGCAGCAGGCCGACGTTGTCGCCCGCCTGGCCCTGGTCGAGCAGCTTGCGGAACATCTCGACACCGGTGACGGTGGTCTTGGACGAGGTGTCCTTGATGCCGATGATCTCGACTTCCTCGTTCACGTTGACCACACCGCGCTCGATGCGGCCGGTGACGACGGTGCCACGGCCGGTGATCGAGAAGACGTCCTCGATCGGCATCAGGAACGGCTTCTCGACGTCACGCTTGGGCTCGGGGACGTTCTCGTCCACCGCGGTCATGAGCTCGAGGATGGACTCGGCCCACTTCTCGTCGCCCTGCAGCGCCTGGAACGCGGAGACGCGGACCACCGGGACGTCGTCGCCCGGGAACTCGTACTCCGACAGCAGCTCGCGGACCTCGAGCTCGACGAGCTCCAGGATCTCCTCGTCGTCCACCATGTCGCACTTGTTCAGCGCGACGACGATGTAGGGGACGCCGACCTGGCGGGCCAGGAGCACGTGCTCCTTGGTCTGCGGCATCGGGCCGTCGGTGGCGGCGACCACCAGGATGGCGCCGTCCATCTGCGCCGCACCGGTGATCATGTTCTTGATGTAGTCGGCGTGACCCGGGCAGTCGACGTGCGCGTAGTGCCGCGACTCGGTCTGGTACTCGACGTGCGCGATCGAGATGGTGATACCGCGCTCGCGCTCCTCCGGCGCCTTGTCGATGTCCTCGAACGGCGTGAAGGGGTTGATGTCCGGGTACTTGTCGTGGAGCACCTTGGTGATCGCCGCGGTAAGCGTGGTCTTACCGTGGTCGATGTGCCCAATGGTGCCGATGTTCACGTGCGGCTTGGTCCGCTCGAACTTGGCCTTCGCCACTGGTTGCTCCTTGTTGCGATCCTCGGCCTGCAGGAGGCCGCTTCGTGTGCTGGCTGGGTGACTGTGCTGGCTCGACGACCGTCGCCGGGCCGGGACCGGCTGCTACTCGCCCCGGGCCTTGGCGATGATCTCCTCCGCGACGTTCCGCGGAACCTCGGCGTAGGAGTCGAACAGCATGGTGAAAACAGCCCGGCCCTGGGTCTTGCTGCGCAGATCACCCACGTAGCCGAACATCTCCGACAGGGGCACGAGCGACTTGACGACCCGCATCCCCGCGCGCTCGTCCATGGACTGGACCTGGCCGCGCCGGGAGTTGATGTCGCCGATGACGTCGCCCATGTTCTCCTCGGGCGTGGTGACCTCGACGGCCATCAGTGGCTCCAGGATGGTCGCCCCGGCCTTGCGGGCGGCCTCCTTGAACGCCATGGAACCGGCGATCTTGAACGCCATCTCCGAGGAGTCCACCTCGTGGTAGGCACCGTCGAGAAGGGTGACCTTCACGCCCACCATCGGGTAGCCGGCGAGAACACCGAACTCGGCGGCCTCCTGGCAGCCCGCGTCGACCGACGGGATGTACTCCCGCGGGATGCGGCCACCGGTGACCTTGTTCTCGAACTCGTAACCGTCGTTGCCCTCGCCCAGCGGCTCCAGGTTGATGATCACGCGACCGAACTGACCGGAACCACCGGTCTGCTTCTTGTGCGTGTACTCGACCTTCTCCACCTTGCGGGTGATGGTCTCGCGGTACGCGACCTGGGGCTTGCCGACGTTGGCGTCGACCTTGAACTCCCGCTTCATGCGGTCGACCAGGATCTCCAGGTGGAGCTCGCCCATGCCGGAGATGACCGTCTGGCCGGTCTCCTCGTCCGTGCGGACCTGGAAGGAGGGGTCCTCCTCCGCGAGCCGCTGGATGGCGGTGCCGAGCTTCTGCTGGTCGGCCTTGGTCTTCGGCTCGATCGCGACGTGGATGACCGGCGCCGGGAAGTTCATCGACTCGAGGACGATGGGGTCCTTCTCGTCGCTCAGGGTCTCACCGGTGGTGGTCTGCTTCAGACCCATGACGGCGACGATGTCGCCGGCGCCCACGTGGGTGATCTCCTCGCGCTTGTTCGCGTGCATCCGGTAGATCTTGCCGATCCGCTCCTTGCGCTCCTTGACGGAGTTCAGGACCTGGGAACCGGCCTCCAGCACGCCCGAGTAGACGCGGATGAAGGTGAGCTTGCCCAGGTGCGGGTCGGACGCGATCTTGAACGCCAGGGCGGAGAACGGCTCGTCCTCGCTGGCGTCGCGGTGGATGGTCTTCTCCTCGTCGCGCACCGCGTGGCCGTCCACGCCGCCGTCGTCCAGCGGCGAGGGCAGGTAGCGGACGATGGCGTCGAGCAGGGGCTGCACGCCCTTGTTCTTGAACGCCGTACCGGTGAGGACCGGGAACAGGTTGCCCGCGATGGTGGCGCGGCGGACACCGGCGTAGATCTGCTCCACGGTGGGCTCGGTGCCCTCCAGGTAGAGCTCCATGATCTCGTCGTCGCCCTCGGCGAGCGTCTCGACCAGCTTGTCGTGCCACTCCTGGGCGGCCTCGACGTGCGTGTCGGGGATCTCGACCGTGTCGTACATCTCGCCGAGCTTGGCGTCCTCGTTCCAGACCAGGGCCTTCATCGTGACCAGGTCGACGACGCCCTTGAAGTCCGCCTCGGCGCCGATCGGGAGCTGCATGACCAGCGGGGTCGCGTTCAGGCGGTCCGTGATCATGTCGACGCAGCGGTGGAACTCCGCGCCGACCCGGTCGAGCTTGTTGACGAAGCAGATCCGCGGGACGCCGTAGCGGTCCGCCTGGCGCCACACGGTCTCGGACTGCGGCTCGACGCCCGCGACACCGTCGAACACCGCGACGGCACCGTCCAGGACGCGCAGCGACCGCTCCACCTCGATGGTGAAGTCGACGTGGCCCGGAGTGTCGATGATGTTGATGGTGTGCTTGACGTCCTCGACCGGCCAGGTGCAGGTGGTGGCCGCGGAGGTGATGGTGATGCCCCGCTCCTGCTCCTGCTCCATCCAGTCCATCGTGGCCGCGCCGTCGTGGACCTCACCGATCTTGTAGCTGATGCCCGTGTAGTACAGGATCCGCTCGGTGGTGGTGGTCTTTCCGGCGTCGATGTGGGCCATGATGCCGATGTTGCGGACCTTGGAGAGGTCTACACCGGTTTTGGTAGCCACTTTCGTCCTCGCGTCGTCTCGTCGTAAGTCAGGATCCGCCGGATTACCAGCGGTAGTGGGCGAAGGCCTTGTTGGACTCCGCCATCTTGTGCGTGTCCTCGCGCTTCTTGACGGACGCGCCGAGGCCGTTGGAGGCGTCGAGCAGCTCGTTCATCAGGCGCTCGGTCATGGTCTTCTCACGACGCTGCCGGGCGTAGAGCACCAGCCAGCGCAGCGCGAGAGTCGTGGAGCGGGCCGGCCGGACCTCGACCGGAACCTGGTAGGTCGCGCCGCCGACGCGGCGGGAGCGGACCTCCAGGGTCGGCTTGACGTTGTCCAGCGCGCGCTTGAGCGTGACGACCGGGTCGTTGCCGGTCTTCTCGCGCGCACCCTCCAGAGCGTCGTAGACGATGCTCTGCGCGATGGAGCGCTTGCCGTCCAGGAGAACCTTGTTGATCAGCGCGGTGACCAGCGGCGAGTTGTACACCGGGTCCGCGATGAGCTGGCGCTTGCCAGCAGGGCCCTTGCGCGGCATTAGCTCACTTCTCCTTCTTGGCGCCGTAGCGGCTGCGCGCCTGCTTGCGGTTGCGGACGCCCTGGGTGTCCAGCGAGCCGCGAATGATCTTGTACCGAACGCCCGGGAGGTCCTTCACTCGGCCGCCGCGCACGAGCACGATCGAGTGCTCCTGCAGGTTGTGGCCGACGCCGGGGATGTAGGCCGTGACCTCAATCCCGCTGGTCAGCCGGACACGGGCGACCTTGCGAAGCGCAGAGTTCGGCTTCTTGGGCGTCGTCGTGTAGACGCGCGTGCAGACACCCCGGCGCTGGGGGCTGCCCTTGAGCGCCGGCGTCTTGTTCTTGGTCACCTTGTCCTGGCGGCCCTTTCGGACCAGCTGCTGGATCGTGGGCACCGCGTCTCCGTCTTCCTCGTACCGAGCCGGTAAGTCTTGTTCTGCCTGAGCCCCGTATGGACGAGGCCCGTCATCACCACCTCGTTTGAGGCTGTGACCTGCCGGTTTCCCGACCTCTCCGACCCACGCGGTCGGGCGTGTCGCATCCTGCTCACCCAAAAGATGACCGTGATCCGACACGAGACCGCCCGGCCCACTGCATGGGCCGAAACAAGCCGGGGAGTTTGCTGCGGCGCTGAGCCGCCCTGTCAAATCGCAGGGCCCTGCCGACGCGCACGCAGATTGGCCCGCACACAGCGGGCACAAGCCAAGAGGTTACCGACCACTACGCGAAAGGTCAAAGCGAACAGTGCACTATCGCGAGCGACCCCTCCGGCGCAAGCTCGCGACGCCCCCACGGGCCATCTTCCCGTAGTCACAACGGCCGAACGCCGACGGGATGTTCCCGTCGTGTGACGCAAATCCCGTCGGCGTTTCGTCCTCACCGCCCTGCCGCTGCCGGGCCCGGGGTCAAGGAACCCGGGCCAGATCTTTGCGTGTCGCCGCCGCGCGGCACGTCCACCGGACCGGCCGCCCGCCCGCGGGTTCCGGTCAATCCGGTCAGAGGACGAAGGCGACGACCAGCACCACGAGGATGATCGCGACGAGGGCCGCGCCGCCCACGACGTACCAGAGCTGCTTGTTGCTCTTGCCCTCTCCCTGCGGGGAGCCGGACTGCTGGTAGCCGGGGTAGCCCTCACCGCCCTGAGCGGGCTGGCCGTACTGCTGGGCAGCGCCGAACTGGCCCTGTCCCTGGCCCTGCGGCTGCCCGAAAGGGGCCGCCGCGTGCTGGCCGTACTGGCCCTGCTGCCCCTGCTGGCCCTGGCCGAACTGCCCCTGCCCCTGCTGGCCGAACTGGTCCTGCTGGGGCTGGCCGAACTCGCCGTGCTGCCCCTGCCCCTGCTGGCCGTACTGCCGGGCTCCCTGGCCGAACTGGCCCTGCTCCTGCTGGCCGTACTGCTGGGCTCCCTGGCCGAACTGGCCCTGCTGGGCGGGCGCGCCCCACTGCTGGCGGCCGACGTCCATACGGGTCGCGTCGCCGAGGCCCTCGCCCTGCTGGCCGGGCTGCTGGCCCTGCGGCTGCCCCTGGCCGGACGGGTCGAACGCCTGGGTGGGCAGACCGTCCTCGGCCTGCCGGCGGTCGCCGCCGAACGCGGACGGCCCGGAGTGCCCGGCCGGGTCGTGCCCGGCGACGGGCGCGCCGAGGTTCTGCTCGGGCGGCGGGACCATCATCGTGCGCTCGTGGTCACCGCCCTGCTGACCGGCCTGTGGGCCCGCGACCGGACGGCCGGGCTGCGGGCTCGCCCACGGCTCCGGGGTCTCGGGCGTGGCCGGGGCCTGCCAGGGCTCCGCCGGACGCCGCTCCGGGCCCGACGCCACCGGGACGTCCGGGCCGGGCGACCACGCGACGGTGGCCTGGTCGTCGACCTTCGGTCCGGCGCGGTCGGGCTCGGGAGACGCGGCGGGGCCGGGGACGATGAGCGTGCGCTCCTCGCCCTGGACATGGGAGTCGGCCGCCGGGGCCTTCGGCTCCGCGGGCGGCGCGAACGGCTCACCGGCGGACGGGTACGGGGAGCCCTGCGGCGGCGCGTACGGGTCCTGAGGAGCGCCGTAGGGCTGCTGGCCCGGCTGGCCGAACTGGCCCGCCTCGGGCTGCTGCCCGTAGGGCTGCTGCGGGTAGGCGGGCTCCCCCGCCGACGGCTGACCCGCCGGCTGGCCCGGCTGCTGCTGGCCCGGCTGCGCGTGGCCAGGCTGCTGCTGGCCGCCGTAACCCTGCGGGGGGCCGTACGGGTCGGGCTGGACGCCATAGCCCTGCTGCTCGTGGGGCTGCTGCCCGAAGGGCGGCGGCGTGGGCGGCTGACCGCCGTACTGCTGCTGTTCCCCTGGACGGGCCGGAGGCGCGCCGAAGCCGCCCTGCTGCTCACCGCCGGGGTAGGCGCCGAAACCACCCGGCGCGCCCTGCGGCTCGTGCGGCGGCGTCGGGGGCTGCTGCCCCGCCGCCGGCATCGCCTCGATCATCGTGGGCGGTGCGGCGGGCGGCGCGGGCCGCTCGGGACGGGACGGGCCCGCGGGACCGGACGGCTGCACGCCGCCGGCGCCGCCGAGCTGCGGCGCGCCGAACACGACCGTGCGGTCGCCCATCGGGCGGGCGGGCTGCTGGGGGCCCCTGTCGTCCTCACGGGAACCGGCCTCACGGGAACCGGCCGCCCGGCCCTCCGCGCCCCCGGACTTCTCCTCGTCCTGAGGCGACGGCCACTGCGGGCCCTGCGTGCCGTCGTTCTCGGTCATCGTCAGGCTCCTTCGGGCGGATATTCCCACGTGAGGGAGGTCCCCACGATGTGACGCATCGGGCTCAAGCCTGCCCCGATCTCCTGGGATATCGCAAATCATCTCCCCCTTTGACGCCCTCTTCCGCCCGCCCGTTCCCGCCCGCGCCGTCCCGCCCGGCCCGAAACCGGCGCCCGCCACCCGGCCGATATGGAACGGCCGGTGACGGATGGGGGCGCCGGGCCGGACGCGACACGGCAGGCGAGCGGATCCCGCGAAGCGGACGCGACCAGGCGGAACCGACCTTGCCAGGACGTGAAAAGGCCCCCGCCGAAGCGGGGGCCTTTCACTGACCACTGTCACTCAACTCACTGACCGCCACCACTCGACCGGCTGCCGCCGGCCGGGGCCGCTCAGCGGTTGTACTGACCGAAGTCGTACTCCTCCAGCGGAACGGCCTCGCCGGAGCCCTGCCCGAACGAGTAGTCCGCGCCGTCGTCGTAGGAACCGACGGAGTAGACCGCGGCCTTCGCCTCCTCGGTCGGCTCGACCCGGACGTTGCGGTACTGCGGCATGCCGGTACCGGCCGGGATGAGCTTTCCGATGATGACGTTCTCCTTGAGGCCGAGCAGCGGGTCGCTCTTGGCGTGCATGGCCGCCTCGGTGAGCACCCGGGTCGTCTCCTGGAAGGACGCCGCCGACAGCCACGACTCGGTCGCGAGCGAGGCCTTGGTGATGCCCATGAGGACCGGACGGCCCGCCGCGGGCTTGCCGCCCTCGGCGACCACCGAGCGGTTGGTCTCCTCGAACATCGGCCGCTCGACCAGGTCGCCCGGCAGCAGGTCGGTGTCGCCCGACTCGAGGATGTTCACCCGCTTGAGCATCTGGCGGACGATGATCTCGATGTGCTTGTCGTGGATCGACACACCCTGCGACCGGTACACCTCCTGGACCTCGTGGACCAGGTGCAGCTGGACCGCGCGCGGGCCGAGGATGCGCAGCACCTCGTGCGGGTTCTGCGCGCCGACGATGAGCTGCTGGCCGACGTCGACGTGGGCGCCCTCGAAGACACCGTCCGACAGCCGGGCCCGCATCGGGACCTGGTAGGCGATCTCGTCGGTGCCGTCGTCCGGCACCACGATGATCTTCCGGGTCTTCTCGGTCTCGTCGATCTTGATCCGGCCGGCGACCTCGGAGATCGGGGCCACACCCTTGGGGATGCGGGCCTCGAAGAGCTCCTGGACACGCGGCAGACCGTGGGTGATGTCACCACCCGCGACACCACCGGTGTGGAAGGTGCGCATGGTCAGCTGCGTACCCGGCTCACCGATGGACTGGGCGGCGATGATGCCGACGGCCTCGCCGACGTCCACCCGCTTGCCGGTGGCGAGCGAGCGGCCGTAGCACGCGGCGCAGACACCGATCTTGGCCTCGCAGACGAGCGCGGAACGGGTCCGCACCTCCTCCACGCCGGCCTCGACCAGGCGGGTGATCACCGTGTCGGACAGGTCGGTGTCGGCCGGGAAGATGACCGTCCCGTCCACCGTCACGTCCTCGGCGATCGTCCGGCCGACCAGGCTGGTCTCCGACTGCACCGGCTTCACCAGGGTGCCGTCGGCGGCGCGGTCGGCGACCCGGAAGGCGATCGTGCGGTCGGTGCCGCAGTCGATCTCCCGGACGATGACGTCCTGCGCGACGTCCACCAGACGACGGGTCAGGTAACCCGAGTCGGCGGTCCGCAGCGCGGTGTCGGCCAGGCCCTTGCGGGCGCCGTGCGTCGAGATGAAGTACTCGACGACCGACAGGCCCTCGCGGAAGGACGACTTGATCGGACGCGGGATCGTCTCACCCTTCGGGTTGGACACCAGACCGCGCATACCGGCGATCTGCCGCAGCTGGAGGGGGTTGCCGCGGGCGCCCGACTGGATCATCATCCAGATCGGGTTGTCCTTCGGGAACGCCTTCTCCATGTCGGCGGCGACCTCGGCGGTGGCCTTGTTCCAGATCCCGATGAGCTCCTGCTTGCGCTCGTCGTCGGTGATCAGGCCGCGGTTGTACTCGCGCTGCACCTTGGCGTCGTCACGCTCGTGCTCGGCCAGGATGGCGGCCTTGTTCGGCGGCGTGATGACGTCCTCGATCGAGATGGTCACACCGGACCGGGTGGCCCAGTGGAAACCGGTGCTCTTGAGGGCGTCCAGCGCGTCGGCGACCTCGACCTTGGGGTAGGTCTCGGCCAGCTCGTTCACGATCGCGGAGAGCTGCTTCTTGCCGATCTCGGCGTCGACGAACGGGAAGTCCGCCGGCAGCGTCTCGTTGAACAGCGCGCGGCCGAGCGTGGTCTCCAGCCGGTACGCCTGGCCGGGCTCGTAGCCCTCCGGGGCGACCCACTCGCGCGGCGGCGGGACGTCCTTGAAGCGCAGCTGGATCTTGGCCTGCAGGTCCAGCTCGCGCCGGTCGTAGGCCATGATCGCCTCGGCGATCGAGCCGAACGCCCGGCCCTCGCCGACCGCGCCGTCCTTCTGCGTCGTCAGCCAGTACAGGCCGATGACCATGTCCTGGGTGGGCATGGTGACGGGCTTGCCGTCCGACGGCTTCAGGATGTTGTTGGTCGACAGCATCAGGATCCGCGCCTCGGCCTGCGCCTCGGCGGACAGCGGCAGGTGCACCGCCATCTGGTCGCCGTCGAAGTCGGCGTTGAACGCCGTGCAGACCAGCGGGTGGATCTGGATGGCCTTGCCCTCGACCAGCTGCGGCTCGAACGCCTGGATGCCCAGGCGGTGCAGCGTCGGCGCGCGGTTCAGCAGCACCGGGTGCTCGGTGATGACCTCTTCGAGGACGTCCCACACGACCGACTTGGCGCGCTCGACCATCCGCTTGGCGGACTTGATGTTCTGCGCGTGGTTGAGGTCGACCAGCCGCTTCATGACGAACGGCTTGAACAGCTCCAGCGCCATCTGCTTGGGCAGACCGCACTGGTGCAGGCGCAGCTGCGGGCCGACGACGATGACCGAACGGCCGGAGTAGTCGACGCGCTTGCCCAGCAGGTTCTGGCGGAACCGGCCCTGCTTGCCCTTCAGCATGTCGCTGAGGGACTTCAGGGGACGGTTGCCCGGACCCGTGACCGGACGGCCGCGGCGGCCGTTGTCGAACAGCGCGTCGACGGCCTCCTGCAGCATCCGCTTCTCGTTGTTCACGATGATCTCGGGCGCGCCGAGGTCGAGCAGACGCTTGAGCCGGTTGTTCCGGTTGATCACGCGGCGGTACAGGTCGTTCAGGTCGGAGGTCGCGAAGCGGCCGCCGTCCAGCTGCACCATCGGACGCAGGTCCGGCGGGATCACCGGGATGCAGTCCAGCACCATGCCGAGCGGGCTGTTGCGGGTGTTCAGGAACGCCGAGACGACCTTGAGCCGCTTGAGCGCGCGGGCCTTCTTCTGGCCCTTGCCGGTGCGGATGATCTCGCGCAGCTTCTCGGCCTCGGCGTCGAGGTCGAAGTTCTGGAGCCGGGCCTGGATGGCCGCGGCGCCCATGCCGCCCTCGAAGTACTTGCCGAACCGGTCGCGCATCTCGCGGTAGAGCAGCTCGTCGCCCTCGAGGTCCTGGACCTTGAGGTTCTTGAAGCGGCTCCACACCTCGTCGAGCCGGTCCAGCTCGCGCTGGGCGCGGTCGCGCAGCTGCTTCATCTCGCGCTCGGCGCTGTCGCGCACCTTGCGCTTCTGGTCGGCCTTGGCCCCGGCCGCCTCCAGCTCCGCCAGGTCGGACTCCAGCTTCTGCTGGCGCCCCTCGACCTGGGCGTCGCGGGCCTGCTCGATCTGCTGGCGCTCGACCGAGATGTGGGCCTCCAGCGTGGGCAGGTCGCGGTCACGCCGCTCCGCGTCCACGCTGGTGATCATGTAGGCCGCGAAGTAGATGATCTTCTCGAGGTCCTTGGGCGCCAGGTCGAGCAGGTAGCCCAGCCGGGACGGCACGCCCTTGAAGTACCAGATGTGCGTGACGGGCGCGGCCAGCTCGATGTGGCCCATCCGCTCACGGCGCACCTTGGCACGGGTCACCTCGACGCCGCAGCGCTCACAGATGATCCCCTTGAACCGGACGCGCTTGTACTTGCCGCAGTAGCACTCCCAGTCGCGGGTCGGACCGAAGATCTTCTCGCAGAAGAGCCCGTCCTTCTCCGGCTTGAGGGTCCGGTAGTTGATGGTCTCCGGCTTCTTCACCTCGCCGTGCGACCACTGGCGGATGTCGTCGGCGGTCGCGAGGCCGATGCGAAGCTCGTCGAAGAAGTTGACGTCAAGCAACTTGTTTCCCCTTGGAGTTGATCAGACCTCGTCGACGCTCATCGCGCCCTCATTGGGGCGGCGGGAGAGGTCGATGCCGAGCTCTTCCGCGGCGCGGAAGACGTCCTCGTCCGTGTCACGCATCTCGATGGACATGCCGTCGCTCGAAAGCACCTCGACGTTGAGGCAGAGCGACTGCATCTCCTTGATGAGGACCTTGAAGGACTCGGGGATGCCGGGCTCGGGGATGTTCTCGCCCTTGACGATGGCCTCGTACACCTTCACGCGGCCGAGGACGTCGTCGGACTTGATGGTGAGCAGCTCCTGCAGGGCGTAGGCGGCGCCGTACGCCTCCAGGGCCCACACCTCCATCTCACCGAAGCGCTGGCCGCCGAACTGCGCCTTACCGCCCAGCGGCTGCTGGGTGATCATCGAGTACGGGCCGGTGGAACGCGCGTGGATCTTGTCGTCCACCAGGTGCAGCAGCTTCAGGATGTAGGTGTAGCCGACCGCGATCGGGTCGCGGTAGGGCTCACCGGTGCGGCCGTCGAACAGCCGGGCCTTGCCGCCGGGGCCGACCATGCGGTTGCCGTCCCGGTTGGGCAGGGTCGAGCTGATCAGGCCGGTGACGTCGTCCTCGCGGGCGCCGTCGAACACCGGGGTGGCGGCACGGGTCCAGGGCTCGGCCTCGTCCGCGCCGATCTCCCGGAGCTCGCGCTTCCACTCGGCGTCGTCGCCCTCGACCTTCCAGCCCTGGCTGGCGACCCAGCCGAGGTGGGACTCCAGGACCTGGCCGACGTTCATACGGCCGGGGACGCCCAGCGGGTTCAGCACGATGTCGACGGGCGTGCCGTCCTCCAGGAACGGCATGTCCTCGACGGGCAGCACCTTGGAGATGACGCCCTTGTTGCCGTGCCGGCCGGCCAGCTTGTCGCCGTCGGTGATCTTGCGCTTCTGGGCCACGTAGACGCGGACCAGCTCGTTCACGCCGGGCGGGAGCTCGTCGCCCTCGTCGCGGGAGAACACCCGGACGCCGATGACCTTGCCCTGCTCGCCGTGCGGCACCTTCAGCGAGGTGTCGCGGACCTCGCGCGCCTTCTCACCGAAGATCGCGCGCAGCAGCCGCTCCTCCGGGGTCAGCTCGGTCTCGCCCTTCGGGGTGACCTTGCCGACCAGGATGTCGCCGGGGACGACGTCCGCGCCGATGCGGATGATGCCGCGCTCGTCCAGGTCCGCCAGGACCTCCTCGGAGACGTTCGGGATGTCCCGGGTGATCTCCTCGGGGCCGAGCTTGGTGTCCCGGGCGTCGACCTCGTGCTCCTCGATGTGGATCGAGGACAGGACGTCGTCCTGCACGAGGCGCTGCGACAGGATGATCGCGTCCTCGTAGTTGTGGCCCTCCCACGGCATGTACGCCACCAGGAGGTTCTTGCCGAGCGCCATCTCACCGGTGTCGGTGCAGGGGCCGTCGGCGACGACCTGGCCGACCTCGACCCGCTGGCCCTCGAACACGATCGGCTTCTGGTTGAAGCAGGTGCCCTGGTTGGACCGCTTGAACTTGGCGACCCGGTAGGTGTTGCGGGTGCCGTCGTCGTTCATGACGGTCACGTAGTCGGCGGAGACCTCCTCGACCACGCCGGCCTTCTCGGCCACGATGACGTCACCGGCGTCGACGGCGGCGCGGTACTCCATGCCCGTGCCGACCAGCGGCGCCTCGCTGCGCAGCAGCGGCACCGACTGGCGCTGCATGTTGGAGCCCATGAGCGCGCGGTTGGCGTCGTCGTGCTCCAGGAACGGGATCATCGCGGTCGCGACCGAGGTCATCTGGCGCGCCGAGACGTCCATGTACTGGACCTCGTGCGGCGGGATCAGCTCGATCTCGCCGCCCTTCTTGCGGACCAGGACCTGGGGCTCGGTGAACCGGCCCTCGTCGTCCAGCAGCGAGTTCGCCTGGGCGACGACGAAGCGGTCCTCCTCGTCGGCGGTCAGGTAGTCGACCTGGTCGGTGACCTGGCCGTCCACGACCTTGCGGTACGGGGTCTCGACGAAGCCGAACGGGTTCACCCGGCCGTAGGCGGCGAGCGAGCCGATCAGGCCGATGTTCGGGCCTTCCGGCGTCTCGATCGGGCAGGCGC
Source organism: Spirillospora sp. NPDC049652 (assembly GCF_040675125.1). Lineage (NCBI taxonomy): Bacteria > Bacillati > Actinomycetota > Actinomycetes > Streptosporangiales > Thermomonosporaceae > Spirillospora > Spirillospora sp. NPDC049652. The sequence continues at coordinate 23,417 of NZ_JBFAOF010000006.1, forward strand.
GGCCGTAGTGCGACGGGTGGACGTCGCGGACCTCCATGCCGGCGCGCTCACGGGACAGACCGCCCGGACCCAGCGCGTTCAGGCGGCGCTTGTGGGTCAGGCCCGCGAGCGGGTTGGTCTGGTCCATGAACTGCGACAGCTGGCTGGTGCCGAAGAACTCCTTGATGGAGGCGACGACCGGCCGGATGTTGATCAGGGTCTGCGGCGTGATCGCCTCGACGTCCTGGGTGGTCATCCGCTCGCGGACGACCCGCTCCATGCGCGCCAGGCCCAGCCGGACCTGGTTCTGGATCAGCTCGCCGACGGTGCGCAGGCGGCGGTTGCCGAAGTGGTCGATGTCGTCGACCTCGATCGGCACGGACGCGCCGCCGAGCGACGCCTCCTCCTCACCCGCGTGCAGGCGGACGAGGTACTCGATCGTCCCGACGATGTCGTCCTCGGTCAGCGTGCCCTGGTTGGTCTCCAGCTCCAGCCCGAGCTTCTTGTTGACCTTGTAGCGGCCCACCTTGGCCAGGTCGTAGCGCTTCGGGTTGAAGTACAGGTTCTCCAGCAGGGTCTGCGCCGACTCCTTCGTCGGCGGCTCGCCCGGACGCAGCTTGCGGTAGATGTCCAGCAGCGCGTCGTCCTGGCCGGAGGTGTGGTCCTTCTCCAGGGTGATGTTGATCGACTCGTAGGAGCCGAAGCGCTCGCGGATGCGCGCCTCGTCCCAGCCCAGCGCCTTCAGCAGCACCGTGACGGGCTGCTTGCGCTTGCGGTCGATGCGGACGCCGACGTTGTCGCGCTTGTCGATCTCGAACTCCAGCCAGGCACCGCGGCTGGGGATGACCCGGCAGCCGTAGATGTCCTTGTCGCTGGCCTTGTCGAGCGCGCGGTCGAAGTAGACGCCGGGCGAGCGGACGAGCTGGGACACGACGACCCGCTCGGTTCCGTTGATGATGAAGGTGCCCTTGGAGGTCATGAGCGGGAAGTCGCCCATGAACACCGTCTGGCTCTTGATCTCACCGGTGGTGTTGTTGATGAACTCCGCCGTGACGAACATGGGGGCGGAGTAGGTCATGTCCTTGTCCTTGCACTCCTCGGCGGAGTACTTGGGCGGCTCGAACCGGTGGTCCCGGAACGAGAGGGACATGGTCCCGGAGAAGTCCTCGATGGGACTGATCTCTTCGAAGATCTCTTCGAGGCCCGACTGCGTCGGGACGCTCTTACTACCGGCCTTCTGGGCCGCCTCGACCCGGGCCTTCCACCTCTCGTTACCCAGCAACCAGTCAAAGGAGTTGGTCTGAAGGGCAAGGAGGTCCGGGACTTCGAGCGGCTCCTTGATGCGCGCGAAGGAGACGCGGTTCGGACCGGTTGCGGTATTCGAGGCGTTGCGCGAGGCTGCCAAGAGTGGTCCTTCCGAGGGCTCGCGGCGTAACTGACGACACGCACGCCAGACGATTCAGGTTGCGAGACCGGCACGATGAGGTCCAAAACGGACCATGGCAGGAGTGCTCTCGCAGGTGAATAGTCAGAGGGCAGCGCAAAGGGGCAGTGTAGTCGACAACCACACCGCTCGCAACTCCAGCGCCGCAGTATGCATCACAGTTGCCTGCGAGCATCGCTCGTCCGACCCGACTAGTCAAGAGCGCACTTGGACTTTTCGGGCTCTGACCTGCAGTGAGGAAGGCCATAGTTTAGAGCCCTCCCGGGGACGGCCTGACGATGGCGGCGCGACGGCGTGCCGAAACGCGTCGAGCGACCGCCCCGGGAGGGGAGATCGCTCGACGTGGCGGGCCTTCGCGGCCTCTGGTTCCGGGCCCGCCGCCGAGCCTTTTCGGGGCGGTTCGGCGGGGCGGGACGGGGGTCTCCGGCGTGTCCGCGCGGGGTCCTCGCGGCCCCGTTCCGGGGGTCCGGGGGGCCGGTCCCGGAGGCCGGTCCCGCGGTGGTCCGGAGACCCGGCCCGGGCGTGTCGCGGATCCGGGAGCCGGGTCGCGGGCGGCGGTCGCGGGTCAGAGCATCTGGAGGTCCGAGACCAGCCACTTGCCCTTGGTCTTCTTCATGACCATGCGCAGCGTGTACTGGTTCGGCGTGCGGGACGCGGTGGCCTGCTTGGCGGTCGTCTGGTCGAGGTAGACCAGCGCGATCGCCTTGTCCCCGTCCACGCTCTCCACGGCGGTCTTCACCGCCTGGCCCTCGACCACCGCCTGCTGCTGCTTGGCGCTGCTCTTGACCTGCGTGATCTGCTGGTCGAACTGGGTCTTGAAGTTGCCGGTGGTGTGGTCGGCGGCGCGCTTCAGGTCCGAGTCGATCGTCCGGTAGTCGTAGGACGAGATGTCCTCGGCGGCGCGGGTCGCGGCGAACTGGACCTGCTTGCTCTCCTTGTCGCCGCCCGTGATGTGCGACTTGCCGACCAGGAACCCGGTCAGGCCGGCGGCCAGCGCGATGTTCACGGCGATCAGGGCCCAGACCGTGCCGCCGACCGAGGCGAAGAACCCGCCCTTCCGTCCGCCCTTGGCGGGCTTCGCGGTCTTGGCCGCCTTCTTCGGAGCCTCGTCCGAGGGCGCGGCGTCCGCGTCCGCGTCGCCGTCCTCGACCGCGAGGATCTTGGCGCGGGACTTCCGCTTCCTGCCGCTCTTGCCGGGCGCCTCGGAAGCCTCCTCGTCCTTCGGCGTCTCGGGCTTCTCGGCGTCCGCGTCCGTGTCGGCTTTGGCGTCCGTGTCGGCTTTGGCGTCCGTGTCGGCCGTGGCGTCCGCGTCGGTCTCGTCCCCGGCGGGCTTCGGCTCGTCCGCGACCGTCCCGGAGTCGGCGGACGCCTCGGCGTCCTCGTCCGTGGCCGCCTTCGCGTCGGGCTTCGCGTCGTCGCCGGGCTTCGCGTCTTCGGCGGGCTCGGCGTCGTCGGCCGGCGCCGCGGATGTGCCCGCTGTACGGGCCTCAGCGGGCTTCTCCGGCGTTTCCGGGGCGTCCCCGGACTTAGCAGCCTGTTCCGCCGCGCGCTCGGCCTCCTCGGCCTCTCGGGCGGCCTCCTCGGCCATCCGGCGGGCGATCTCGGCCTTGAGCTTGGCCTCCTGGGCCCGGCGGGCCCGCTCCTCGGCGCTGATGTCGGTCGTCACGGGACCATCCCCATCTTCGACACGAGCCACTTGCCCTTGATCTTGGACATGTCCATGGCGAACCGGTAGTAGCGCGGCTGGCCGTTGGGCACCTTCGGGCTGGTCGTCGTCGCGGTGATCGAGACCAGCACCTCGGCCGAGCCGCCGTCCATCGACACGATGCCCGCGCGGACCTGCTGGACCGACGAGGTCGACTGGGACTTGGTGGCGATGTCGGCGATCTGCTTGGCCTGCGTGGCCCACTGGTTCTTGATGTCGCCGGTCATCCCGCTGGTGACCCGCTCGATGCCCTTCTGGACGGTCTTGTAGTCGATGCTCGCCAGGTTCACCCCGGTCTGCCGCGCCGACTGCAGGACGGCCTTCCGGTCGCCGTCGTGCCGGTCCGCGGACCAGTACTGGACACCGACGACCGCCGTCGCCACCGCGAGGGCGGCGGCCAGCACTCCCAGGACGACGGCGGCGATCGACACGCCGCCCCCGCCCCGCGACGCCGCGGCGTCGACCGCGTCGGTCGCGCCGTACTTCATAGCGTCGTCTCCTTCGTCGCGTTGTGAGGGGTTCGCTCCCGGCCGCGGCCGGGCGGGTTCACTTCCCGCCCATCAGGGGGCCGAGCAGGAGCATCTTCCAGGAGGCGTCCCCGAGGAGGCGCTGCTGTCCCCCGGTGTTGCCGAGGCCGTAGCGGCGGCCGTCCGGTCCGTAGACCACGCCGGTCGAAGGATCGTACCCGGCGAGTTCCACGGTGCCGTTCGCCACCGGCACGTTGATGCCGGTCACCTGGCCCATCGGGCTGGGCGCCGAGCCGGCGCCCGCGGCGGACGTCCGGTCGTCGTCCCTCTTGCCCGCCGCGTCGGACGTCCTGCCCGACGCGCCGCCCGCCGGGAAGCCGGCGCCGTCGGTGGCGCCCGCCGGGACCTTCGGGGCCGGCTCGATGGCGCTCTTCGGGAAGTTCCGCGCGCCGCGCACGTCGGTCGGGGCGTTGTGCGCCGCCTTGCACCCGGTCTTCAGGTCGGGCATGCGGTCCCGGGTGTCCTGGGGCCAGCGGTGCGGGGTCTTCTCGTAGCCCACGGTGCAGGGGGGCGGCGAGTCGATGTTGAGGGCGAGGCCGAGGTGCTGGGTGCCGTCGCCCGGCATCACCGTGAACACACCGGCCAGCGTGACCGGGTAGAGGATCATCAGGGACCGCAGCCCGGCCCGCCGGGAGGCGATGATCTGCCCGGTGGTGGTCAGGTTGGCCAGCATCACCGGCAGGGTGGGGGCCAGGTCCTTGATCGTGCCGTCCGCCTGCGTGATCGCGCCGGGGGCGGCGGCGATGTCGTCGCGGATCGCGCCGTCGTTGTCCCGGAGCGCCGCGCTCAGGCTGTTGAGGTTGCGGGCGAAGCCGCGGATGTTGGCGCCCTCGGCGGCCTGGGTGTCCAGGACGACGCGGCTGTTGTCGAGCAGGGCCTTGGTGTCCGGGTACGCGCGGTTCGCCGTCTTCAGGATCCGGTCGGTGTCGTCGAGGATCTTCTGCAGGTCGGTGGAGGTGCCGGAGAACGCCTTGTCCAGCTCGTCCACGATCGTGCCGAGGTTCTTCGGGTCCACCGAGCCGACGAGCTGGTCGACGTTGCGCAGCAGCTCCGCCGTCGACACCGGGAGCCGGGTGAGCTGCCGCGGGATCGTGTACGGCCTGCCCTGGTCGAGGTAGGGGCCGCTCTCCCGGCTCGGCTCCAGGTCGATGTACTGCTCGCCGACGGCCGACCGGTTCGCGACGACGGCGGAGGTGCCCTCGCGCGGGATCCGGTGGCCCTTGTCGAGCAGCAGCTTGACCTTGATGCCGTCCCGGGTGAGCTGGATCGGCCCGACCCGTCCGACCGGGACGCCGCGGTAGGTGACCTCGGCGTTGGTGAACACGCCGCCGGAGTCGCTCAGGTCGACGTAGGCGTAGTACTGCCGGCCTAGCGCCTTCTTCCCGACCCCGATGTAGTTCACCGACACGATCGTGATGCCGATGATCGTGATCAGGGCGAACGCGATGAGCTGGATCTTGACGCCGCGCTTGAGGATCACGACAGCCCCCCGGTCATCAGCGTGTACAGGTCACCGGGGCCCTGGAGCGCCTTCGGCTTCGGCTTGGCCGGCTGTTTGCCGGGCTGGCTCGGCTGGCCGGTCCTGCCGCCCAGGCCGGGCAGGCCGCCGGTGGACGGCAGCTGCGGCAGGATGCCGAGCGGCGTCCGCGGCAGCGTCACGTTCGGGACCTTCAGCATCGACCGCATCTGCTGGCCGCCCGCCAGGCCCTCCAGGTCGGTGCCGCCCAGCAGGTTGTGGGCGATGCTCTGGAAGTCCAGGTCGAGCGTCAGCCGGACGTTGCCGTAGTCGCCCCGGATGACGTTGCCGAACGTCGGCGGGAACGGGTAGCTCAGCAGGGTCTCCAGGTTGCGCGGCAGGTTGCCGCCCGCCTTGTTCAGGTTGCGCAGCAGCGGGTCGAGCGCCCGGAGGTTGGCGAGCAGGTCGTCCTTCGACCGGTTCACCACGCTCGTGGTGGTGCGGCTGAGCTTGTCCAGCGCGACCAGCATCTCGGTGAGGTCGGCGCGGTTGTCCTTCAGGACGGTGATCGCCGGGCCGGTGGTGTCGATCGTGGCCTTGATCGTCTTGCGCTCGGCGGCCAGCTTGGTGGTGAGCCGGTCGAGCGAGTCCAGCGCCTTGGTGATCGCCGGGCGGTTCCGGTCGAGCGTTCCGACGAAGGTGTTGATCCGTTCCAGGACCGACCGGATGGTCGCCTCGCGGCCGTTCATCGCGGCGTTCAGCTCCCGGGTGATCGTGGTGACCTGCTCCAGCCCGCCGCCGTTGAGCAGCAGCGACATGGCCGACAGGACCTCCTCGATCTCGGTGGACCGGGTGGTGCGCGACAGCGGGATCACCGCGCCGCCGCTCAGCCGGCCGCGGGCCGGCTCGCCGACCGGCGGCTCGTCCAGCTCGACGAACTTCTCGCCGAGCAGGGACGTCTGGCCGATCCGGGCGTAGGTGTTCTCGGGCAGCCGCACATCCGAGCGGATCTTGACCGTGACGACGGCGTGCCAGCCGGCCTGCCCGCCGCCGAGCTGGATCTTGTCGACCTTCCCCACCGACACGTCGTTGACCTTGACCACCGACTGCGGGACGAGGTCGAGCACGTTGCCGAACTCGACCTTCACCGTCCGCGGGTGGGGGCCGAGGTCCGGGCCGCCGGGCAGCGGGATCGAGTCCACGCCGCGGAACGAGCAGCCGGACAGGGCCGCCGCGCCCGCCAGCGCGGCCGCGCCCAGCCGGACCGGCGTCCCGAACGTCCGGCGGCGGCCCGCGGGCGGCCGGAGCCGGGCGAGGCCGAGGGGAGACCGGAACGACCGGCGGGTCATCGGGTACCTCCCGGCAGCAGGGCGGTGAAGTCGCGCTTGTTCGTGGACGGCTTGCCGGTCGTCCCGGTCTTGCCGGCGACCGTCTTGGCCGTCTTGGCCGTCTTCTGCTTGGTGGTCGGGCGCTCCTCGCCGGGCCCGTAGGCGTCCGGCGGGATCGGGACCGGGTCGTAGTGCGTGGTCAGCGCCGTGATCCAGGACAGGTCGAGGCTGAGGCCGGTGAGCGCCTTGCCGATGCCGTTGTAGGGCCGGACGAAGTCCAGGCACTGCTTGGGCGGGGCGCCGACCGAGTAGGCCAGCGAGCACACCCAGTCGGCCAGGTCGTGGAACTGGCGCAGGTCGGCGCGGTTGTGGATGGTGCCGCTGATCGGGTCGTAGGCGCGGGCCAGGTTGTTGATGGCCAGCGGGGCGACCGCGAGCAGCTCGGCGAAGGAGTCCTTCTCCTTGACCAGCGTCCCGGTGACCTGGGCGAGCTGCCGGACGTTGGTCGACAGGCCCTCCCGGTTCTCCTTCAGGAACTGCTGGACGTTGCGCAGCGTCGGCCCGAGCGTGCGCAGCGCGGCGGTGAGGTCGTCCTTCTCCCCCGCCAGCTGCCCGGACACCGAGTTCAGGTGCCCGGTCAGCGACCGCACCTGGTCGTCGTTCTGGCGCAGCGTGTCGGTGATCACCCGGAGGTTGGCGATCGTCTTGGCCACGTCCTCGCGGTCCTGGCTGAGGGTGCTCAGCGCCTTGGACGAGTCGTGGATGGTGGAGTTCACGTCGTCGCCGGTGCCCCGCAGGGTGTCGGCGCCGACCTGGAGCAGCCGGGACAGCGCGCCGTCCTTGTTCGCCCCCTGCGGCCCGAGCGCCTTGCTGAGGTCGCTCAGGCTGGAGCCGACCTCGTCCACCTCGACCGGCACCTGGGTGCGGGCCGTGGTCAGGGTCGTCCGGTCCGGCAGCGTCGCGCCGCCCTTGTAGACGGGGGCGAGCTGGACGTACCGGTCGGCGACGAGGGTCTGGTTGACGATGACCGCGAAGGCGTCGCTCGGCACCTTGTACTTGGCGTCGTAGGTCATCTCGACCTTCACCGCCGGGCCGACCGGCTGGACCTTGGTCACCTTGCCGACCGGGATGCCGAGGATCCGCACGTCCGCGCCCTTGTACAGGCCGACGCTGCGGGTGAAGTACGCCGTCACGTGCTTCTGCTTGGGCTCGCGCAGCAGCAGCACGACCGCGGCCGCCACTACGGCCAGGGCGAGCGCCGCCCCGCCGACGCGGAGGATCAGTCCTGAGTTACGCACGGTGGTGTACCTGCCTGGTCGCGATCACGGGAGGAACGGCAACGGGTTGTTGTTCTTGCCGCCGCCCGGCTGGCCGTTGCCCTGCCGTCCGGTGCCCTGCTGCCCGCTTCCGGACGGCGGGTTCTGGATGGAGGCCGGGATCGGGAGCAGGTTCTGGATGTAGCTGTCGAACCAGCGCCCGGTGCCCGTGACGTCGCTGAACTGCCGCGCGTACGGGGTGAACAACTTGATGATCTTGTCCAGGTTGTCCTGGTTGCGGACGAGCAGCGCGGTCACCCTCGCGAGGTTGTCCAGCATCGGCTTGAGCTGGGCCCGGTTCTCCCGGATCACGGCGTTCACCTGCTCCGAGAGCGCCACGGTGTTCACCAGCAGCTGGTGGATCACCGTCCGCCGCGCCTGCACCGCCGCCAGCACCTTGTCGCCGTCCTGGATCAGCTTGGCGAAGTCCTGGTTGCGGTCGGCGAGGAGCTGGGAGACGCTCTTGGCCTTGCCGGCCAGCTCGTGCAGCTGGTCGTCGCGCGAGGCGACGGTCCTGGAGAGCCGCTGGAGCCCCTGGAGCGACGCGCGCACCTCGGGCCCGGAGTTCCTGAACGTGTCGGCGAGGACGTTGAACGACTTGGCGACCTGCGCGTGGTCGATCTGGCTGATCTGCCGGCTGAGCTGGCTGATCGCCGGGACGACCTCGAACGGCGTCGCCGTCCGCTCGACCGGGATGTTCCTGCCGAGCCGTCCCGTCCCGCGCGGGTCGAGGGCCAGGAAGTGCGAGCCGAGCAGCGTCTTGATCTTGATCTCGGCGCGGGTCTGGTCGCCCAGCCGGACCCCGTCGTTCACCCGGAAGGTGACCTTGACGTGGTCGCCCTGCAGCGCCAGCGACTCGACCTTGCCGACCTTGACGCCCGCGATCCGCACCTCCTCGCCGGACTTCAGCCCGGCGCCCTCGGTGAACGAGGCGGTGTGGGTGCTGCCGCCCACGACGAACGGGATGCGCTCCAGGTTCATCGCGACGAGCAGCGCAACGATGATCACGGCGAACGCGATGAGCCCGATGGGGACCGGGTTGCGCTCCCGGAAGGGGATCCTCATCTACTTGCACCTCGCGTTCTCGTTCACGATCGCCGGGGTCTGGAAGACCGGACCGCCCGGCAGCCGCACCCGCGCGTCGAGGCCGCAGATGTACATGTTGAACCACGACCCGTAGGACGAGATGTTCACCAGCCGCTGCAGCCGCAGCGGGCTGCGCTGGAACAGGGTGTTCAGCGCGTCCTGGTTCTGGTCGAACGTGGTGGCGAGCTGCCGCAGCCCGGCGATGTCGGTCCTCAGGTCCGGCCGCGCGTCCTTCAGCAGGTCGGCGGTGGTGCCGGTGAGGCCGTTGATGGCGTCCACCGACTGGAAGATCGCCTCCCGGTCGTTCGACAGCCCGCTGACCAGCGACCGCAGGTCGCCGACGACCCGCTCCACCTGCTGGTGCCGCTCGTCGATCGTGCCGAGCACGCTGTTCAGGTTGGTGATCACATCGCCGATCACCCGGTCCCGGTCGGCGAGGGTGTTGGTCAGCGACGCGACGTGCCCGAGCAGGCTGTTCACCGTGCCGCCCTCGCCCTGGAAGGTCTGCACGATCTCGAACGCCAGCTTGTTGACCTCCTTCGGCTCCAGCGCCTTGAACAGCGGCCGGAACCCGTTGAACAGGACGGTCAGGTCGAGCGCCGGGTGGGTCTGCGCCGCCGGGATGGTCGCGCCCGGACGCAGCGTCTGCCCGACCGTGCCCGGCCCCTCGCTCAGCGACAGGTAGCGCTGCCCCATGAGGTTCCGGTACCGGACGTTGACCTGCGTGGACGCGGGCAGCCCGGCGGCGAACACGCCGCCCTTCTCCACCGAGAAGGTGACCTCGGCCTGGTTGTTCCTGGTCAGCCTGATCTTCTCGACCTGGCCGACGCGGACGCCCGCGACGCGCACGTCGTCCTTGTCGAGCAGGCCCGTGACGTCGGTGAACAGCGCCTTGTAGCTGCGCTTGTCGGCGAACCGCAGGTTGCTGATCGTCATCGCCAGCACGCCGGTGGCCAGCGAGGTGAGCACCACGAAGATCACCAGCTTGATGCCGGCGGAGAGCGTCCTGCCTCTCATCGGACGTTCACCACCGATCCCTGCATGAGCGGGCCCCACCACAGCTGGACGGCGTCGGTGACCTGGTCCGCGGGGGTGCGGGTGGCCGGTCCGACGATGCTCTTGATCTTGTCCTTCTCAGTCATGGAACCCGGGTCCACGAAGACGTCCGAGACGGCCCGGCCGCGACCGCCGGCGGGGGCGTTGGCCGGATCGGGGTTCTTCCACCACAGGTCGTCCTCTGTGCCGTCGCGCGCGAGGTAGTCCGGGAAGGGCACCTTCGGGTTCGGCAGGTTGTAGCAGCGCGGGGCGCGCCGGTCCTTGGCCTCGGGCAGGTCCAGCGGGTACTTGTACGCCGGGCGCGGCTTCACGATCTCGATCGTGAGGTTGAAGGTGGTGCCGCCGTTGGCGCCGGCGACCCGCTCCATCTCCGGCTTGATCTTCTCGAAGGTGTTGAACACGCACGGCAGCGACGGCGAGTAGTACGACAGCAGCTCCAGGCCGGGCCGGTTCGCCACGTTGAAGCCGATGATCTTTGGACCGTTCTCCTGCATGAACCGGGAGCCGTCGCGGGCGAACCCGGTGGCCATCGGGATCAGGTCCTCGATCTGCCGCTTCTTGTCCGTGATCGTCTTGCTGGTGACGTTGAGGTTGCGCAGCGCCTGCATGAGGTCGGGGGTGGCGTCCGCGTAGATCTCGGACGTCGCCGACAGCGCGTTCAGGTCGTGCACCAGGGTGCCGAGCTGCGGATTGACCTTCGCCAGCAGCGAGTCGGCCTGCTCCAGGTCGCGCCCGATCTGGTCGCCGCGGCCCTGCAGCGCCGTCGCCAGCGCGTTCAGGGTCGTGTTCAGCTTCTCCGGCCGGACGGCCTGGAGCAGCGGCAGCAGCTTGTCGAGCACCTGGTCGATCTCGATCGCGGCCTGCGACCGGTCCTGCTGGATGACCTGGCCGCGCTTCAGCCCGAGCGGCCCGGCCTGCGCCGGGATCTCCAGGTCGACGTACTTCTCGCCGAACAGCGTCTTCGGCAGCAGCCGCGCCTGGACGTTGCCCGGGATCAGCTTGGCCTTGTCCGGGTCGAGCGCCAGGTCGAGGGTCGCGCCGCCCGCCGTGGCGCGGGTGCCGCGCACCTCGCCGACGATCAGGCCGCGGACCTTCACGTCCGAGTGCGGCAGCAGCTGCAGCCCGGCGCGGGCGCCCTCCACCCGCACCTTGAGCACGGGGGTGAAGGCCTTCTCGTAGAAGCCGACGGTGAGCACGCACAGCAGGATGATCACGACGACCATCGAGAGGCCGAGCAGCCGGTACCGCGCGCGCTGGCTGAGCCCGGTGCGCTGCGGCGGCGGCGCGGGGGTCGGAGTGGGGGCGGGGGCGGGGGGTGTGGTCATCGCCCGGTCACCCCGCGATCCGGACGTTCATACTGGAACCCCAGATGGCCATGCCGAGCATCAGGTCGGCCACGTTGATCACGACGATGCTGGTGCGGACCGCACGGCCGACCGCGATACCGACGCCCGCGGGGCCGCCGCTGGCGTTGTAGCCGTAGTAGCAGTGGATCAGCATCACCAGCACCGAGAAGATGATGACCTTGCCGAACGACCACAGGATGTCGTTCGGTGGCAGGAACAGATGGAAGTAGTGGTCGTAGGTGCCGGTCGACTGCCCGTAGAACAGCGTGACCATGATCCGGGTCGCGCCGTAGGACGCCAGCAGGCCCACCACGTAGAGCGGGATCACCGCGACCATCCCCGCGATCATGCGGGTGGTCACCAGGAACGGCATCGACGGGACGGCCATGACCTCCAGCGCGTCGATCTCGTCCGAGATCCGCATCGCGCCGAGCTGCGCGGTGAACCCGCAGCCGACCGTCGCCGACAGCGCCAGCGCCGACACCAGCGGCGCGATCTCACGGGTGTTGAAGTAGGACGCGACGAACCCGGTGAAGGCCGACACGCCGATCGAGTTCAGCGAGTTGAAGCCCTGCAGGCCGACCTGCGATCCGGTGAAGAACGTCATGAACCCGACGATCACCACCGAGCCGCCGATCACCGCGAGCCCGCCGGTGCCGAGCGACACCTCGGCGAGCAGCCGCAGCACCTCGGTGCGGTAGCGGCGCAGCACCCGGAACGTCCAGGCGAACGCCCGGACGTAGAACGACATCTGGTGACCGAAGTCGTCCAGCCGCGACAGCGGCGCGTTGACGGCGGTCCTGACGGCCTTTCCCGTCCTTCCTTGGGCGGCCATGCTCACATGCCCTTCGACGGGACGAACTGGAAGTACAGCGTGGAGATGATGAAGTTCTCCACGAACAGCAGCATGAAGGTGATGACGACGGTCTGGTTGACCGCGTCCCCGACGCCCTTGGGGCCGCCCTTGGCGTTCAGGCCCTTGTAGGCCGCGACGAGCCCGGCGGTGATGCCGAACACGAACGCCTTGAACTCGGCCTGCAGCAGGTCGGGCAGCTGCGCGATGGCGTTGAACGACGCCAGGTACGCGCCCGGCGTGCCGTTCTGCAGCATCACGTTGAACACGTAGCCGCCGATCAGGCCGACGACCGACACCAGGCCGTTGAGGAACAGCGCGATGAACGCGCAGGCGAACATCCGCGGGACGACCAGGCGGTGCAGGGGGTTGATGCCCAGCACCTCCATCGCGTCGATCTCCTCACGGATCTTCCGCGAGCCGATGTCGGCGCACATCGCCGAGCCGGCCGCGCCCGCGACCAGCAGCGAGGTCACCAGCGGGCTGGCCTCGCGGACGATCGCGACCACCGCGGTCGCGCCGGTGTAGGACTGCGCGCCCAGCTGCCGGATCAGCCCGCCGACCTGCAGCGAGAGGATGCCGCCGAACGGGATCGCGACCAGCATGGTCGGGATCACCGTGACGCTGACGATGAACCAGGACTGCTCGATGAACTCGCGCCACTGGAACGGCCACCGGAACACCGCCCGGAGCGTGTCCAGGCAGTGGGCGAAGAAGCGGCCGGGTTCCTTGACGGCGACGTTCACCGCGCCGTCGGAGATCTTGCGGAGGGTGGCGGTACCGCCCTTGCCTCCCCCGGCGCGGCGCGCGCGCCGGGGGGTCGAACTACCCGAGGGGGACGATCCCCCGATGCCCCCCGGGGTGATGCCGTCGGTCGTCATCAGTGCGCGGCACCGCCCGGTCCGGGTCCGGGGGGCGGGAAGCCGGGGCCGCCGGGCGGCGTGACGCCGCCCGCGCCCACGGCCTGTCCGGCCTGCATCGACGCCACGTAGCGCGGCCACTCGTCGACCCAGTTGCGGCCGAGCTCGTCCACGAACGAGCCGGGCGGCGGGGTGACCCCGTGCGCCGCGCACCACGCGCCGGGCGCGTGCTGGCCGCGCCGGACCAGGCCGTTGCTCGGCATCTGCTGCGGCGGGATCGGCGGCAGCTTGCCGGAGTCGAGGCCCATCTTGGCCTCGGCCTCCAGCTCGGAGGCGTCCTTCTCCTCCGACATGCCGATCGGGCCGACCTTGCTGGCGTTGAGGAACTGCCGGACGACCGGCTCCTCGCTGGACAGCAGCATCTCGCGCGGCCCGAACATGGCCAGGTGCCGCTGGTACAGCAGGCCGATGTTGTCCGGGACGGTGCGCGCGGTGTTGATGTCGTGGGTGACGATCAGGAAGGTGCAGTCGAGCTGCGCGTTCAGGTCGATGAACACCTGGTTCAGGAACGCGGTGCGGACCGGGTCGAGGCCGGAGTCGGGCTCGTCGACCAGCAGGATCTCGGGGTCCAGGACGAGCGCGCGGGCCAGGCCGGCGCGCTTCTTCATCCCGCCGGAGATCTCGCCGGGCAGCTTGCCCTCGGCGCCCATCAGGCCGACCAGGTCCATCTTCTCCAGGACGATCCGGCGGACCTCGGCCTCGGTCTTGCGCGTGTGCTCGCGCAGCGGGAAGGCGATGTTGTCGAACAGGTTCATCGACCCGAACAGGGCGCCGTCCTGGAACAGCACGCCGAACAGCTTGCGGGTCTCGTAGAGCTGGTGCTCGGGGAGGTAGGGCAGGTCGCGGTCGCCGATGTAGATGTGGCCGCGGTCGGGCTTCAGCAGCCCCACCAGCGACTTGAGGAAGACCGACTTGCCCGTGCCGGACGGGCCCAGGAGGACGGAGATCTCTCCTGCGGGAATGCTCAGCGACACGTCCTGCCAGATGACCTGGCGGCCGAAGGACTTGGTCAGCCCCTCGACTCTGATTTCGACGCCCACTCGTCACCTTTCGTCCAGGCCGGGGGAATCCGGAACCAATGAGCGAGTAGCACTCAGGCGGGGTGCGGTCCCGAGCCGCCGCGCCGCGGACGGGATCGCCGTGCAGTTTCGGTTGTTGTCCGTCGCGTCCGCCGGCTCGCCGGTCGCCGCCATGACGTCCGCCGTGACCTCGCGTGCCGGGCCGGTTACTACCGTCCGGTAGCCGTGACGGGTGCCACTACCGTAGCGGTCCATGCCCGAAATGGAAGAGGCACGAGCCCGCAACAGCGACGAAAGGCGACGTCGTAAGACAATCGTTACTTACATCGCGGGTGAGACTACTGGTCCAAGAACCAGCACTTCAAGGCAGGTATCAGAGGAACTTTCGGGACTCGGAGGAACTCCCGTGATTCCCCTGACGAACGAGACGCTACGCGCGGTGCGAGAGCGGGCACAACCGGTGCGCTCACTTGTGGATAACTTCGCCCCACTCCGGCGCTCACATCGCGCACACTCTGACGCAGTCCCGCGGCAGCCCGCGCGAGCCCACATGCGGCCCGCACGAACCCAAAACCGCCCTTCGCCGCGACCAAGGGCGAAGACGGCGATGTGACGGCTCGCGCGCGGGCGCGGATGCCGCGCGGACGCCCGCGAAGGCGACCCCCGGGAATGCGGCGAGGCGGCCGCCCCACCGATGTGGGACGACCGCCTCGCGCGAAAGACGCTCTGAGAGAGTCCTTGGAGGGTCTTACTTGACCGTGACGGAGGCGCCGGCCTTCTCGAGGGCCTCCTTGGCCTTCTCCGCGGCCTCCTTGTTGACCTTCTCCAGCAGCGGCTTCGGCGCGCTGTCGACCAGGTCCTTGGCCTCCTTCAGGCCGAGGGAGGTCAGGGCGCGGACCTCCTTGATGACCTGGATCTTCTTGTCGCCGGCCGACTCGAGGATGACGTCGAACTCGTCCTGCTCCTCAGCCTCGGCGGCCGGGGCGGCGCCACCCGGCGCGGCGGCGACGGCGGCGACCGGGGCGGCGGCCTTGACGTCGAACGTGGTCTCGAACTCCTTGACGAACCCGGAGAGCTCGAGAAGGGTCATCTCCTTGAAAGCGTCGAGCAGCTCTTCGGTGCTGAGCTTCGCCATGATGTTTCCTCCGCTATGGCTTGGTACGTGTGGTCAGTGATGACCGCGGGTCTCAGTCCGGACGGACCGTTACTCGGACGCCTCGTCGGCAGCGGCCTCGGCCGGAGCCTCGGCGGCGGCGTCGGCGGCAGCCGGAGCCTCG
>NZ_JBFAOF010000007.1:0-34506 GCF_040675125.1 Spirillospora sp. NPDC049652
CGCGCCCGGCGGATCGCCGGCACCGTCAACGCTCCGGCGACGGCCGGCGCCCGCTCGGCCCTGGCCCAGACGCTGATCCCCGGCGCCGAGATCGACCTCGCCGGTCTCGACGTCACCGCCTTCGAGGAGACACCCCAGGTGGCCGCACATGCCTGAGCAGATCACGTTCGTCGGCCACCAGAGGCCGGGCCTTCCGTCGGGCGACTACCACATCACCGTCGAGCAGCGGATCGACCTCGATCCCGAGCCGTTCACCGCCTCGCGCACCTTCTCGGTCGCGGGTGACCGCTTCTCCCTGCCGCAGGCGGCGGTGCTGTCGGTGTTCCCGCCGGACGGCAGCCTCGGCGACCACTCCAACGTGCTGCCGCACATCGTGCTGAAGCGGCCGTCGCTGCCGTGGGAGCGCGAGCCGGGCGGCACCGCCGGCGGCACCGCGCCGTGGCTGGCCCTGCTGCTGTTCACCGACGCCGAACGTCCCCGGCCCCGGACGGTGACCCGGGCCGAGCTGACCCGCGGCACCGCGTCCATCCCCGAGCCCGCCGCCGAACGGCTGGAGCCGTCCGACGAGAAGATGACCGTCATCGACGTCCCGCGCTCGCTGCTGACCGAGGTGCTGGGTGAACTGTCGGACGTGCGGAACCTGCCCTACACCGCGCACGTGCGGCGCGGCGAGGGACCCGACGCCGCCCTCGTCATCGGCGGACGGCTCCCCCCGGCCGGGCAGTCGTGCACGGTGCACCTGGTCTCCCTCGAAGGGCGCTACGACGCCTCGGGGCAATTCGCCTACGGCAACGCCGTAGGCGACTCCGAGGTGCGGCTGGTCTCCCTGTACAACTGGCGGTTCGCCTGCGCCGACACCGAGCAGACCTTCGCGACCCTGGCGCGAAAGCTGGGCCGCAGCGGCGCTCCGTTCCGGCTTCCCCGGATCGGCGACCCGACCGCCGAGCCCTTCCTCGACCAGGGCCTCGTCCCGGTCCGGCACGAACTACTCGAAGGCGGCCGCACGGTCTCGTGGTACCGGGGACCGTTCACCACAGGACCGGTGGGCGGCGAGTCCGTCACCCCGGTCCGCAGCCCCGACCGGCTCCTGCGCTACCACCCGGACACCGGCATGTTCGACGTCGGCTACGCCTCGGCCTGGCAGCTCGGCCGGCTGCTGACGCTGCGCAGCGCGGGCATCGCCACCGAGCTGTACGAGTGGAAGCGGCGGCGCAGCCAGCACCATCTGCGCGAGGTGTCCTCGGCCTACCCGCTGGCTGTGACCGAGATCGACAGCTCCTGCCCGGAACCGGTCGCGACGTTCCTCAACGACCTCAGCCTGCTGCGCGGCGTCCCGTTCTCCTACCTCGTCCCCGACGAACGGCTGCTACCCGCCGAGTCGCTCCGGTTCGTCACCCTGGACACCCTGTGGCTGAAAGCCCTCATCGACGGGGCGTTCAGCATCGGCAGGCTGGGTGCGGCCGACGCCGAACTCGACCGCCTGCACCCGCCGCCCGTGAAGTACCCCCGCATCACCGGAGTGCTGATCCGCTCCGACCTGGTGTCGGGCTACCCCGACCTGCTCATCGACGCCTACCCGGGCGCGAAGGCCGACCAGCCGTTGCCCGTCGTCCGCCGCGACAAGCTCTCCGCCAACATCATGCTCTGCCTGTTCCGCGGCGACATCGCCCGGCTGGACCTGCACCAGCGGCCCGAGAGCCTGCACTTCGCCATCGAGCCGGACGGCACGGACCGCTTCGGCAAGGCCCTGCGCAACGCCTCCGGCGGCTCCGGCCCCGACCTGGCCCCCCTGACCTACGGCCCGCGCCGGACGATCCCCCTGCGCACCCTCGCCGACGCCATGGCCGACGCCCTGTCCGTCGCGCGCGCCGACTTCGGACCGGGCGACTTCGCGCGTCAGATGATCGAAACCGCCGAACGCGTCACCTACCTGGCCACCGGGATCACCCCGGCGTGACTCAGGCCGGTTCCTCCGCTTCCCCCGGAGCCTCCGCAAGCTGCGCCTGCGCCTGCTCCTGAATAAGCCGCACCAGCTCGTAGACCCGCGCGTAAGGCATCTGCCCCAACGCCTCCAACACCAGATTCGCCTCCGCCACCGACAACGAAAGTGAAATTCGCGGCCCCACCGACACCCGTCCCCCTCTCCGCACCGACTACCTCACCCTATCCACCCCCCTTGCAACAAAAAAGAGACCAGCGCGACGGAACGTGAACGTTCAGTCCGGTCGCGTCGCCACGACGCCGAGTTATGGAATGCGGCATGAAAAAGACGATGGCGGCCCGAAAACCTCGGACCGCCGCCGCATCGTCACAGGTCGCTGCTGTTCACGCCCTATCGGACGGACACGTTCGACGCCTTCAGAGGCGAGTCGTAGTAGTGGTTCTTGTCGCCGTAGTAGAGATAGGCGAAGGAAGCGTTCTTGTAGAGGCGCCACCGACCGCTGAAACGGCCACAAGAGCACGCACCTCGTACTTCCCGCTCACCGACAGCGCCTTCCCGGCCCATCCGGGACGGCGCCCTGTCGTCACCGCCTCAAGACAGCAGGGCGGGCGAAGAGGTTCGGAGCTCTACGAGGGCTACCAGGCGGCGGGCAGGTTCTGGAGTAGGCCGATCGGGTTGCCGTCGGCGGTCTTGAGGACCGCGAGCCTGCGGCCGGGGACATCGACGATGCCGGTCGCCGGGTCGCCGTTGACCACGGGCGCGGTGCCGAGCTCGGCCATCGACCCGCCGACGACTTCGCCCAGGGCGGTGGCCCCGGCGTCCAGCAGTTCGCGGTGGGCGTAGACGATGTCGTCGACCTGCCAGAACACCAGCGGATGGTCGAACCAGGGAAGGCGCGACAGTCCGATCTCGATGTCGCCGGTGATGAACGTGACGAAATCGGGGCTCTCCCAGGCGGGGCCGCCGCCCAGGATCGCGGTCCACGCGGCGGTGCCGGCCGCGAGGGCTCGTGCGGGGTAGATCACGGTGTGGACGTGCTTCAACTGGCCCATGTCAGCTCCTGGTGTCATCAGCGGACGAGCGGACTTGCGGCCGGGTGAGGTGGGCCCGCTTCGGTCCGCCCGTGACGGTCATGTCGCTCATGGGGACGAGCCTGCCGGGCCGCGCGCGGCGCACACTCCCCCGCGAGGATCGACCAGGTCACCCGAACGGGGGAAAGATCCAAGCCGGGTAGGCGTCGCCGCACCCGCCCTGGGCCCTGAAAGGCGGGGGACCGCGTGGCGGTCGAGGCGTTGCGCGAGGGCGGCTGGACCGGGCACCGTCCGTCGCTACTCCGCGGGTGACGGCGTCCTGGCAGGTTGGTGGGCCGCGGTCGGGGACGGGTCCTGACGCGTGATGGGAAGGCGGATCGTCACGAGGAGACCGCCAGCCGGGCGGGGTGTGAGATCCAGGGTCCCGTCGTGTGCTCGGACGATGCTGTGGACGATGGCCAGCCCCAGGCCGACGCCGGGATGCTCGTCGTTGCGGATGCGCCGCGTTCCGCGCTGGAACGGCTCGGTGAGGGTCGGAATCAGGTCCCATGGGAGCGGTGGGCCCGTGTTCTCGACCCGCAGGACGCTCGCGTCGTCCTCCGCCGTGGTGTGGACCGTCACGGTGCCGCCGACGGGCAGGTTGTGGACGATGGCGTTCTGGACGAGGTTCGTCACCATCCGCAGGATGAGCTCCGCGGAGCCGCTGGTCTGCGTCCTGTCGCCGGCGACCTCCAGCGTGATCCGCCGCTTCTCGGCGATCGGGAGCAGGGTTTCGGCGGCCTCTTCGGCGACCAGGGACAGGTCGACGGGCTCGCGGGTGAAGCTCCTGCGGTCGCTGCGGCTGAGCAGCAGGAGGGCCTCGATGAGATCGATCGCGCGGGTGTTGACGGTCTGGAGCCGCTCGATGAGCTCGTCCCGGTTCTGGGTGGGGTCGTTGCGGGCGACGTCGAGGATCGCCTGGGAGATCGCCAGCGGGGTGCGCAGTTCGTGGGAGGCGTTCGCGGCGAACCGCTGCTGTTCGGTGACGTGGGATTCGAGCTGTTCGAGCATGGTGTCGAACACGTCGGCCAGTTCGCGGAACTCGTCTCTGGGGCCTTGGAGCCGGATCCGGTGGGACAGCGATCCGTTCGCGGCCAGCCGCGCCGCGTCCGCGATCCGGGTGAGCGGCGCGAGCATCCGGCCGGCGAGGAGCCATCCGCCGAGAAGCCCGAACAGCAGGAGGAGGGCCAGTGCCTGGGCCGCGCGGGGCGCGAAGGCGCGCCAGAGGTCGGTGCGGTTGGGGATGAAGCGCGGCGCCGGCCCCCCGCGCCGGAAGAACTCCGGCCCGGTCCTGATCACCCCGTCGGGAACGTAGCGCAGCAGGAACACCCAGACCACGGCCAACAGGAGGGCACCGGAGAGGACGATCACTCCGGCGTAGCTGATGGTGAGTTTCAGCCGCGCGCTGAGTCCCGGGCGCCTACGCATGGACGCCGCCGGGCCGCATGGGGAGGTCGGCGGCGATGGCCGCCGGCCGGAGGCCGTCAGGGACGGCCTCGGCCGGGTAGGGCTCGTTTTCCACGATCAGCACGCGCACACCTTGAGGCTAGGCGGCGGGGCATATCGCCGACATATGCGAACTGACTCGCCTGCGGCGTCCTGGGGACGACGCGACCCACTCCCGCCCGCACGGGTCACCTGACGATTTCCGTTCCTCGGAGGTCGGGGACGGCGGCGGCGTCGACCAGGAGCGCGACCAGCCGCTCGTAGGGCAGGCCGGTCGCGGCGAACATTCGCGGCACCTGGGACTCGGCAGTCATCCCCGGCATGGTGTTGACCTCGTTGAGGACGGGTCCGTCGCCGGTGAGGAAGAAGTCGACGCGGGCGACCCCGGCACAGCCGAGCGCGTCGAACATCCGCAGCGCCGCCCCCACCAGGGACGCCCGCTCCGCGTCGTCGAGCCCGGCGGGCACACTGAACCGGGCTGAACCGTCGTACTTCACCCGGGTGTCGAACAGGCCGTCGGCGTGGATCTCCAGCGGAGGCGACGCCCACCGCCGGCCATCGGCCTCCCGCAGGACGGCCACATCAATCTCCCGGCCCACGACGACGTCCTCGATCAGGATGCGGTCGTCGAAGCGTGCCGCCAACCGCAGGGCGTCGCGCAACTGGGAGGCATCGCGTGCGAGGGCGACACCGAAACTCGACCCGGCCGAGACGGGCTTGACGACCACGTCCTTCTCGAACTCGACACCGGCGATCTCCTCCGCCGCCACCAGCCGTCCTGGCGCGGTGCGGATACCGACCGCCTCAGCTACGAGCTTGGTGGCCCATTTGTCCATACCGAGCGACCCGGCGCGCAGGCCCGAGCCGACCATCGGCGTGTGCGTGAGAGCGCACAACGCCGCGAGCGTCCCGTCCTCACCGCACGGGCCGTGGACCGCGGGGAAGACGACGTCGGCGCGTTCGATGACGGCGAGTGCCGCCGCCAGCGAACCGATCGCCTGCTTCCCGAGCGCGTCCGCTCCCTGTCTCCACGTCCCGTCGCGGTCGATGGTCAGCTCGTCGACGTCGAACCCGCCGGTCCGCAGCGCCTTCGCGACCGCTGCGGCCGTGGCCAGGGAGACGTCGTGCTCGGCGTTCTCTCCGCCGCCGATGACTACGATCCGCCGTGTCATGCGATGCTCCTCTTCACACGCGGCCCTATGCCGGTGACGATGGTGTGCGGAATGGTCCCGGCCCAGCGGGCCCAGTCCTGGATGGTCGGGGTCGCGCCCCCGTCCGGCCCGAACACGGTCGCGGACGTGCCGACCGGGAAGTACCGGCCGCCGGTGTCGATCACGATCTGGTCCATCGACACCCGTCCGACCACCGGGAAGCGGCGCCCGCGGATCTCGACGCAGGCCCCGGGCGACAGCTCTCGGGGGATCCCGTCGGCGTACCCGACCGGGAGGACGCTCAGATGAGTGGCGCGGGAGGTGGTGTACGCGCCGCCGTAACCGACCGGCGTGCCGGCCGGGACCGCCGTCGTGTGCACGATCGGTGCGGTCAGACGGGACGCGCCGTGCAGCTCCACGGTCCCGGACGGATCGATGCCGACCAGTCCCGCCCCGATCCGGACCATGCCGAAATGCGTCGCCGGATCGGTGACCGTCCCGGACGTGGCCGCGAGATGGGCGAGCGGCGAAGCGAACCCCGCCGCCCGGACCGCCTTCAGTGCCTCGTGCATGCTCGCGACCGCCGACGCGTTCGCCGCCGGCTCGGCACGGTCGGCCAGCGGAAGATGCCCCATGACGCCCACGACGCGGACCCGCCGAGCCCTGCGACCACGTTGAGCGATGCCGATCAGTTCGTCCCACTGCCCGCGAGGGCAGCCGCCCCGGGCCATCCCGGTGTCCCTATGCAGATGGACGCGCACCGTCGGCGCAGCCTGCGCGATGAGGCCGTCGAGCTCGTCCACCGACCCGACCGCGACATCGACCTGGGCCGCAGCCGCCGCCTCGGCATCGATCCCGGAGGGATGCAGCCAGGTGAGGATCGGAACCATCAGTCCCGCGTCCCTCAACACGCACGCGTCCGCGATGCTCGTCGTCCCGAGCCACCCGGCACCGGCGGCGATGGCGGCCTTGGCGACCGTCACCGCGCCGTGGCCGAAACCGTCGGCCTTGACCACGGCCATGATCGTGCTCCGTGTCCGCGCGCGGATCTCGGCGACGTTCGCGGTCACCGCCTCGGGCAGCGTCTTCAGGGTCGGCCCGTTCACGGCCGCCTCCACGACGGGTCCTCAGCCGGGTCCGTGTACATCCGCCGAGGGGCGGCATACGGGTGCGGCAGCCGGATCGGCGGGGCTGTCCGGTACTCGAAATGCCACCATTCGTTGTCGTAGACGCGGTAGAGCCCGTACCGCCAACCGTGCAGTTCGAGCCACTGCGCTCCCTCGGTCGGCCGGACGTCGAGCGCGAACCCCCGCACATGGCTGGACTCCTCCGGCGGCAGCACCCGGCGTCGCGCCGCCGACACCGAGCCGGTGCGCCACACCTCCTCGGCGAAGATCCGGTACTGATCCGCCGGGGCGCGGTACCGAGGTGAGGCCGATCATCTGCCCGTCACGCCAGAACGCCTCGGTCCGCGCGTGCGTGAACGCCGCCAGCGTCTCCGGCGCCAGTCCCCGAAGATCCTCGGCGGGAAAGCGCATGGCCAACGCCCATTGGCAGGCCAGGAACCGCGCGCGGCCCGGTGCACGGCAGAACGCGACCGGCACCAGCAGCACCGCGACGACCCGCGTGACGACCGCCAGAAGACGCACTTTGATCGCCACGACTCACCGCCGGAAGGTCAGCCCGTACGCCGGCCCGCGATGAGGCCGGCATGCCCGGTCGAGCGCCGCCAGGCGGACGGAACGACCGTCCGCTCTCCGACCTGAACCGGCGAGCGCGGCCCTGCACGTGCGAAGTGTTGACAGCGATGCGATGCAGTCCATGCCTTTACTGAAGACGGACGCCCGTTGCGGTGGCGTATTCGGTTTTCAATACGCCCGCGATATCGCCGGCGCGGCCCAGGGGCGGAGCGCCCGCGACTGCCGAGGACGGCCTCGTGACCGGACACGTCGCCGTCCTCGGCCCCGCGCGCGTCGGGCCCGCCGTCGTGGCCACGGCGGTCTGGCCCTCCCGATTCCCAGGTTCTCCTGAGACGGCGCGGCCCGCCGCGAGCCACTCCCGAAAACCGGTGATAACCGGTTCGGTATAGCCGTCACGAAAGTAGGTATTAGTGGATCCCCCGCGGCTGGATCATGCTCTTCGAACCCCTAGGAAAGGCATTTTCCATGAGGAGAATCCGCCTCGCGGCGGCCGCCGCAGGCTCGGCCTCCGTCGCCGTCCTCGCCTCGCTGGCGGCGATCGGCTCCGCGCACGCCGGCCCCACCGACCCCTACATCCCGACCGTCTGCGGGGACCGCAGGCCCCCCGCCGCCGACCCCGGCTCCTACGGGATGCAGCTGGACGGCACGTTCCGGCACCCGGCGCTGACCCCCGCCGACGAGGAGCGGCACCCCTTCCCAGGCGGATCCACGGACCTGTTCGGCAAGACCGCGGGCTACGACCCGAACGCGCACCAGTCCGGCCCGGTCCGGCTCGAGGCGTCCTACCGGGGCAAGGAATTCACGCCAGACTACTTTCACACGTGGCAGAACATCGTCGATTTCCGCGGCCGCCGCTATATGTTCCAGTACGACCGGAGCGAGGGCCGCGTCTACGACATCACCGACGTCAAGAAGGTGAAGGTCGTCGAGAAGATGACCCGCGACGACGTCGACGGCGACGAGAACAAGGCGAACGGCGCCTGGGCCGCGCACGACTTCTGGGGCGCGTCCACGATCCAGTGGAACAGGAAGCTCAACGCCTACGTCATGGTCCAGAGCTTCGAGGCCAAGCGCCAGATCCCCGACGAGCTCGGCGACGACCCCGCGCACGGCAAGTTCGGCAACCCCGCGGGCGTGAAGAAGGTCCGGCAGACGAGGCAGCTCAAGGGCTTCAAGGTGTTCCGCCTGGACGGCCCGCGCAAGAAGGACTGGCACCTGCTGGCCACCGTCAGCACCGACGCCACCCAGAAGGACCCGCTGCGCTCCGACGTCCACGCCGCGCAGCAGGGCTCCGGCTCCCTCGACGTCCCGTACTACACGGGCGAGAAGTACATGTTCATCGCGGTCGCCCCGCGCGACTCGTGGGGCAACTCCGAGGTCCCGACGAACCTGTACTCGGCCGGGTACGCGTCCTACGACATGTCCGACCCCGCGCACCCGCGCAAGCTCGGCGAGTGGCACCTGCCCGGCCAGGCGAAGGGCGAGGAGGCCGCCTACCGGACGAACCCGCGCTGCGGCAACCAGACGTCCTGGATGGGCGCGCGCATGCCGCTGTTCATCCCCAAGCCCGTCGAGCAGGGCGGGAAGTACGCGTTCGCGGCGCAGGGCGGCTTCGGACTCTCCGTCCTCGACATCTCCGACCCGGCGCACATGCGGACCGTCGGGCACCTGGACCTGCCGATGTCGGTCGGCGGCACCGAGGCCGACAACGTCGACGTCTCGCAGTACGCCAAGACCGGCATCGTCTACGTCAGCGGCTACCCGCTCGGCGAGGACTGCTACGAGCCGTACAAGGACGTCTTCCAGGTGGACGTCCGGAACCCGGC
Organism: Spirillospora sp. NPDC049652; assembly: GCF_040675125.1. Lineage (NCBI taxonomy): Bacteria > Bacillati > Actinomycetota > Actinomycetes > Streptosporangiales > Thermomonosporaceae > Spirillospora > Spirillospora sp. NPDC049652. The sequence continues at coordinate 9,136 of NZ_JBFAOF010000007.1, forward strand.
CAAGCCCCGCATCGTCGGCACGCTGCCCCGGCCCGTCCCGCCGAAGGGCTCGGGTTTCGCCGACTTCTGCCAGCGCGGCGGCAGCTTCGGCCCCAAGCGCACCGGCTACTACACCTCCCCCGGCACCCCGCCGAACGGGCTGCTGACCTACGGCTTCTACAACGCCGGCGCGCAGTTCTTCGACGTGCGCGACCCCGCGCACCCGAAGATCGCGGCGCAGTTCGTCCCGCAGGGGTTCAGCAAGAACGTCCCGGACTGGGCGCTCGGCAACCAGACGCACGGCGTCTACGTCGAGTGGGACCGCAAGATCGTCTGGGTGCTGACCAACGACGGCGTCTACGCGCTGTCGTCCAAGCAGCTCATCGGCAAGCCGAACCTCGGCGCGCCGAAGCAGCCGTTCCGCAACTCCGCCCTCTGACCGCTCACCACGTCTGACCGGCCGTCCGATCCTGGAGACCGCGCCATCGGCGCGGTCTCCAGCCGTGAGCGCCATGAGGGCGACTCGCCGCAGCTACAGGAGTCGAGGCCGTCAGTGGAGCGGTGCGGTAGAGGGAGCGGGAGCAAGCGCCGGGGATGGCCAGTCGATGCGGTGATGCCAGATCGGGCCGAGCGTTCGTCGGGGCTCGGCGAAGGTCCTGATCGTCAGGGGCCAGGCCAGGCGAGCCAGGCGTGGGCGGCGCGAGAGTGAGGTCCGGCGTTCGAGCGTCCGCACGGCGTTGGCGGCGATGTGTTCGGTGCGAGGGCTGCGCAGCCGCTGGTAGGCCTCGAACGCGGCGGCGGGTGTGGGCAGGTCGCGCAGGCAGCGGGCCAGTTGCACGGCGCTTTCCATGGCCAGGGAGGCGCCTTGGCCGGAGCTGGAGGAGGGTGCGTGGGCGGCGTCGCCGACCAGCACCATCCGGCCGCGGTGCCAACGTGGGAGCGGGGGCATCATGACGGACGGGCCCACGACGCAGGTGTGGGCGGGGTCGGTGGCGGTGAGCAGGCGGTGGGGGAAGGGCTCGTCGGCGTAGAACTCGCGGGTGCGCTGGAACCAGTGGGTGTCCGGCTGCTCGGCGGCTTGGCCGGCGGTCATCGGGTGCGGCAGAGGCAGGTTGGCGTACCAGCGCACCTGGTCGGCGGCCGCTCGCCAGTAGGCCAGGTAGCCGCGTCGGACGAGCACGATGCACACGGCCGCCGAGCCGCCCGGAACCACGGTGTCGGTACGGCCGTACAGCTCCAGCAACGGCAGGTGAACGGGAGCCGGGGCGCTGGGATCGATCAGGGTGCGGACGGCGGAGTGCAGGCCGTCGGCGCCGATGAGGACCTCGGCGTGGGCACTGCTGCCGTCGGCGAACAGAGCGCGAACCCCTCCGGCCGTCTCCTCCGCTCCGACCAGCCGTTTGCCGTACTCGATCGCGATGCCCTGGCACCGGACATGGTCGTTCAACGCCTGGTACAGCTGGGAGCGCAGCATGTTCAGGACGGGCCGCAGATCGGCGGGCAGTGTGTAGGCGCCGACGCGTCCACCCCGGCCGTCGAGCGTGACGATCTCGGTGGCCGGCCGCCCGATCTGCCGGATCACCGCCTCGGCCCGCAGCAGCCGCAGGGCATCGATCCCGTTGGGACTAAGAGTGAGCACGCCACCCAGACCGTCGGCCGGGCGGGGATGGGCCTCATAGACGGTGGCACGGACACCGATGCGCCGCAGGGCCAGCGCGACGGCCGGGCCGGCGATCCCGCCCCCGATGACCAGAGCTGTCCGCACCGCCACCATGAACGGCTCCTCCCCCATGGACGCGTCGGATCGTCCCCCAAGGCTCGCCACCGGCACCCGTCGCGCGCAGTCGGCCGCCGGGTACGGCATCCCTTCCCTGGCCGGCCCGGAGCCAGGTTCTGCAGACCCGCCCACCACAACCCCCTTTCGCGGGGTGTAGCGACCGGTGGCCCGCGCCGTCGAACTGGAAGCGTGGCCACTCTCGGCCTCAACCGAGGCTCGGATCCGATATCGCCTGGTCACGCCGGACTTTCGACCTACAGTGACGCTTATGGTGAGCTATGACGAGAGCGGTTGGCCCGCGATAGCCGAAGCTCCTTCCGGGTGGAGCCTCGCGGACGTGGAACGCTGGGTCAAAGCGAACAACGAACATATGATCTTTTGCGGGTCGGACGGCAACGGCGAACCGAGGTGGTTCCTGTGCTTCGTCCTCAAGAACCAGTACAACGACCGCAGCGTGTTCGACGCGATGCCTTATGAGTGGTCCTCATCCAAGGCGGATGCTCTGGAGCATTTCCGCCGGTTGATCAGCGATTAGCCGAGACGGCTCCCAACGCGCTTGACCGCAGCGGACGGCTTCTGCGCGGGTTGCGGAAGAGGACGGTCGTCGCCTCAATGTCCGTCGCGGACCAGGGCCAACCCGCCGACCCGGGTCGTGATGCCCGTCGGCCCGCGTCGGGCGGAGGCGAGCACGCTGGCCGGCCTGCCGAGGGTGTCGCCCTGCTCCATCTCGATCTCGACCGTCTCCGCTCCTGTCGTGTCGAGCAGGTGGGCGGCCAGGCAGCCGGTGCTGTTGGCGTTGGCGACGTCCTCGGGGACGCCGATCGCCGGCGCGAACATCCGTGCCGCGCCCGGTCGGTCGCCCACCGGCGGGACGTACACGAAACAGCCGAGGAGCCCATACTCCCGGCACGCGGCTGTCAGCCTGCCGAGGCGCGGGCGGACTCGGAGCAGCGCCGCCCGGTCGCGGACCGGCACCAGCATCCGTGGTGCACCGGGCGAGGCGACCCGTGGCGCGTCGGTCGGATGCGGATCGTCCGCGCCGAGCCCGAGCGCGGCGACGATCGCGGCGCGCTCGTCCGGTGCCGGATACCGCAGTGCGACCAGGCCCTGGTCGAACCACACCTCGATCCCGGCGGACCGGCGGATCGCGACGGTGTCGAACGTGCGCCCGCCGGTGTGCTGGCGGTCGTTCAGCTCGCCCAGCGCGGTGTGGGTCAACCGGACGGCCTGCGCGGCGACGGTGCCGTGGCCGCAACCGGAGAGTTCGGCGGTGGCGGTGAAGAACCGGACCGGCCAGCCACCGTCCGGGGTACGCCCCGGGCCGAGGAACGCCGCGTGCGAGGTGCCGGCCGCAGCGGCGACCGCGCGCCGGTGCGCGTCCGTCGCCGTCGGGTCGTCGTCGGCGACGGCCGTGGGGCTGCCGCCACGGCCGTCGCGCCGCACACACGCATCAACCACCGTGACACCCGGCCAGGACATCGGCCCACCTCTGACGCTCAACGAACCGGCACCCGCGAACGACGTCCGCCGACAGGCGGGTTCGACCGCAACGGCCGACCGAACGCGTCCCGGAGCGTACCGGCCCGCCTCAGCCGATGCCTTCCTGCACGGATAGTGCATGACGGCCGCACCGCCGGTGGCGTAGTGGGCCGGGCTCGTCCTCTGGGCCGCCGTCACAAGGTCGAGTCGGAGACGACGGGCTTGATCAGCCGATCGGTGGGGCGAGGTACTCCAGCGCATAGCCCTCGCCGGACGGGGTGACGCGGGCGATGCCGGGCGAGTCGAGGTGAGCGCCGGCCACGAAGTGGTGCGGGCGGCTCAGCCGTTCCAGGAGTGCTGCCCGTGCGGCGCGGGCCTGGGACTGGTCGCCGTCGAGCTCCCAGGACACGTTCGGCTGGTCGAACTGCAGCGTGGGAACGTGGACGGTGTCACCCCACACGAGAAGGTGACCCGCGCTGCTCCTGAACTCGTAGACGGTGTGACCCGGCGTGTGGCCCGGCGTCGGGAGCGCCGTGGCCCAGTCGTTGATCGCGACCTCCTCCGACACGGGGACGACCCGGTCCCGGACCGGGTCGAGCCGCCCCGTGAAGACCGAGGTGTCCCCCGCGCCGATCCACACGCGCTCGAGCTTGGCGAACGCCTCCGAACCGTCCGGTGCGATCAGGCCGCTCACGTGGTCTTCGTGGTTGTGGGTGATGGCCACATCGGTGACCTGCGCGCGGTCGACTCCCGCCTCATCGAGCGCGTCGTAGATCAGTCCCATGGTGGGGTCGTGCCAGACGTTCGACGCGCCGGTGTCGATGAGAACCGAGCGCGTGCCGTCGGTGACGTAGAAGGCGTTGACCGACAGGCGCAGGTTGTCGCCGACCAGCAGGACGGCGGCCGGCAGCTCATCAAGAGTGCAACCATGCTCGTCGCGGAGCCGCGTGGGCGGCATGTCGATGTAGCCGTCTCGCAGGGCGACCACCTGAAGCTCACCGAACTCGAACGTGGCATGGAGCCGGCCGCTTGAGAGCAAACGCATGGAACCTCCGTCATGGGGGGACGCCGCAGCATCCGTCTTCTAAAGGAGAGTACATCTACTTTAGAAGAAACACTACACTTGCGCGGCGAGGTACCCATCCATCAAGGAGCACGGTGGTCGAGCAAGACGGAAACGCGCCCGGACCGCAGCACGGCGACGACCTGGCCGGCGCGTTCGGCGGCAACGTGCGGCGGCGCCGCGAGGAGGCGGGCCTGACGCTGGAGCAGCTGTCCACGCGCTCGTCGGTCAGCCGCGCGATGCTGTCCAAGGTCGAACGCGGCGAGAAGAGCCCGACGATCGGCATCGCGTCCAGGATCGCCCACGCGCTCAACGCGTCGCTCTCGGACCTGATCGGTGCCCCGGCCGCCGCCGCGTCCGGCGTGGCCATCACCATGCGCAAGGACGACCGCCCCGTTTTCCGTGACCCGGAAACCGGCTTCGAGCGGCACATGGTGTCAGCGGCCCCCGGCGCCGGAGGGGCCGAGATGATCGTCCACTACCTCCCCGCGCGGGTCTCCACCGGGCTGCTGCCCGCGTATCCACCGGGTACGGAGAAGCAACTCGTGGTGCTCCAAGGCAGCCTCACCGTCGCGGTCGGCGGGATCACCGAGACCCTGGACGCCGGCGACTCCATGTTCCTCCAGGCCGACGCGGACCACGGCTTCGCCAACCGAACGAACGCCCCCTGCGAATACATCATGGTCATCACCCGCAGAACCTGATCGGCAGGCGCGCGGCCGAGCGGCGAGGTGCGTGCGAGGATGCGGCGTGTGATCGGTTATGTCGTGAGTTTCCTCGTCGGCCTGGCATTGGGCGGCGTTTACCCGATGGTGCGTCAGCGACGACTCTCCGCCGAGCCGCCCGGAAGAGAACCGGCCACGGAAAGGCCGTCGGCGGAAGAACTGCCGGCAGCGGTACAGGAGTCGGTGACCGCTTTCGGCGAGGAGGTCGCCGCCTTGGAGTTCGATTCCGACGGGCCCGAGGCGACCCCGGCCGTCCTGAAGGAATACCGCGGAGCCTTGGAGGCGTACCGCCGGGCCAGCGCGGCGCCCACGGAGGCGGCTGCGCTGGCCGCGATTCGCGATGGCCGCGCCGCCATGATCCGTCTCGACGCCCGGCGCAGTGGCCGACCGGTTCCGATCGACGCGCTCCCACCGGTCGTCGACCCCAGCCGCCCGCCCGTGGGCGCCGGCGTCGGCGAACGCCATCTGTGGACGGGGTTCGGCGAGGGCAGAACCGAGCTGCTCATCGACCGCCCTGAGTCTGGCCGTCCTGCTCTGGTGGAGGTCGACGTCACCGGTAAAGGGTATTTCGACATCTTCCCCGTGACACGTACCGAGGATGAGGTCAAGACCGGCCTCTACCTGGTCCTGGCCACCGGGGACCACCATGGCCGCCACTATCTGCCCGCGGACCCCACCCACCTGCGCGTCACCGCGGCTCACCTCGAGGGGGACAAGCGTTGGGCGATTCGCATCCTCCCGCTGTCAGCCGCGACCGCGCTTGCCCCGGAACACCGCGGCCACGGAGATGAAGTGCTCCACCACCAAGGCGGCCCTGCCCTGAGCACCGTCCAGTTCCAGACAGACGGAAACTGGGAAGTCCGTTTCATGTGCGAGTGCCAGGGGCTCAGGCCCGACTGCGATTGCCACCGGACCACCTGGCCTGAGAACACCCCCGGCGAAGATGAGGACATCGTGCACGGCAGGGGTGAGGGACGCCGCACACTCCGTCTTCCCGGACGAGGTTTCCTCGTCATCGAGACGGGCCCGGAGGAAGACGCCTCCTGGTACCTCACCACCCAGCCAGTGGACATCCCGCTCATGCCCCCGTCCGAGCAACCCGGATAGCACCACGGACGGCTTCCGTCCGCCCCGGCCAAGACCGTCCCGGCAGGAAGCCGCTGCTCCTACGGGCGGTGCCGCTCGTAGTTCCCCATGCTCGGCAAGCCCTCGCCGAGATGAACACTCACCTTCTCCTTGGCAGCGGACTGATCCGCGGCACCCGCCCCCGCGAACGCGGGCTGGAGGCGCTGTGGGAACCGCCCTGGCCGGCATGGGCGTCTTTCTGGACATCAGGTTCGTGGTCTTGGCGCCATTCCCGCGAACAGAGTGTGGAGAAGCCGGTCCACATGATCGTGGGTCACAGGCTCTCCGCTGATGAGGAGCCGGTAATAGACCGGACCGGCCAGGATCGCCTGCGCCAGGTCCAGGTCCAGGTCCTCGGCGATCTGGCCTTCGTCCCTGGCCTGCCGGAGGCGGGCGACGGTGCGTTCGGCCTGGGGTCGGAAGAAGCGTTCGATGAGGCTTTCGGCGACTTCCGGGTCGTGCTGGATCTCGCCGACGAGGGCCCGGAAGAGCGGGCCCCAGGGGTCCACGGCCATCAGGTCGACCGTGGCATGCATCCGGCGCCGCAGATCGGCCACGATGTCGCCGGTGTCGGGGAAGTCCGGCACGGGCGGGTGCAGGCTCAGCAGAGAGTCCCGGAAGAGCGTGGCCTTGGACGGCCAGCGGCGGTAGATGGTGTGTTTGCCGACGCCCGCGCGGGCGGCGACCGCCTCGATGCTGAGCTGGGCATACCCCTGCTCCTGCGCCAGTTCGATGGTGGCCCGCATGATCGTTTCGGTTCGGGCGTCGGCGCGCTTGGATCGGGAATCCTCCATCCCCCGACTCTACTGGAACGGCACGTGCCGTGTTGACAGACCGCTCCGCGCGATCCATGCTTCTCTCGAACGGCACGGCACGTGCCGTTCAGTCTGAAAATCGGGGCTCGTTTCCGTCCGAAGGGAAAGACCATGAGCAAGGTCTGGTTCGTCACCGGCTCCTCCCGCGGCCTCGGCCGCAGGTTCGTCGAGGCGGCTCTGGAACGCGGCGACAAGGTCGCCGCCACCGCCCGTGACAGTTCAACGCTGGAAGACCTCTCGGCCCGTTACGGCGACGCCGTGCTCCCGCTGACGTTGGACGTGACCGACAGGCGGGCCGTGCACGCCGCGGTGGACAAGGCCAAGAGGCACTTCGGGCGGATCGACGTGGTCGTCAACAACGCCGGCTACGCCCAGGTGGGCGCCATCGAGGAGCTGTCCGAGCAGGAGCTGCGCGAGCAGATGGAGACCAACCTGTTCGGCGCGGTGTGGGTCGTCCAGGCCGTGCTGCCGCACCTGCGCGAGCAGAAGAGCGGGCACATCTTTCAGCTGTCCTCGGCGGCGGGCCTGATCGCCATGCCGCTCGGCGGCGCCTACCACGCCTCCAAGTGGGCCGTGGAAGGTTTGAACGAGGCACTCGCAGCGGAGGTCGCCGGGTTCGGGATCAAGGTCACCATCATCGAGCCCGCCGGTTTCGCCACCCGTGACGGCAAGAACCCGAATCCACTCGACAACGGCCACAATTCCCGGCCCCATGCCGCCTATGCGCCCCTGCGGAAGCGGCTGGCGGAGGCCATCACGGGCCAGCCCGAGGGTTCTCCGGAGGCCGCGGCGCAGGCCTTGCTCACCCTCGCCGACAGCGAGGACCCGCCCGTGCGGGTCCTGTTCGGCACCGGCTTCCACTCGATGATCCGGAAGGTCTACGCAGACCGGTTGCAGACCTGGGACGACTGGCAGGCTCTGTCCCGGCAGTCCCAGGGCTGACTGTCAGCCGGGCGCGCGGCCTGGGGGGGCTGTCCCGAACGCCTCACCGGGCCGCTGCCCGCATGGGCCATGTCAGTACGAGCGGGTGTGGTGGCGGGCGCGGAACTCGGCGAGCAGTTCGTCGGTGACCGTGGCGCCTGCCGCGACCGCGGCGTGGACTTCGCGGAAGTAGCCCTCGTAGCCGGCGGGCGTGTAGAGGCAGAGCGCACGGACGGGGGCGGTCCCGGCGTTCCGGAAGCCGTGGGCGGTGCCGCGGAGGGCGGCGAGCAGGTGGCCGGGGCCGACGCTCGTCTCGCCATCTCCGTTGTGCAGGGTGAGTTCGCCGTCCAGGACGTAGAAGTACTCGTCGTGCTGTTCGTGGACGTGCGGACGTGCGCCGACGATGCCGGGTGCGAGCCGGAACTCCTCGAAGGCGAACCGTCCGCCGGTCTGCTCGCCGGTCAGCCGGAACAGGTGCGCGACTCCCGCCACGTCGATCAGTTCGCCTTCGCCGGGCGCGCTGAGCAGCGCCCGCTCACTCGTCTCGGTCATGGATTGGATCATGCTCGGCCGCAGGGCACTCCGTCCACTGCCGCGCCGCTTGAAGCTACTCTTGCGACTGCATGAGCAGCCCTGACGGCGGGCCGGGTTGGCCTGCGGAGAAACTGAGCGCGTTGCGTCTCGGCCAGCCGCTGGCGGTCGAGGTTCCGGGTGCCGGCCCCGGCCGGCGAGCTTTCGTCATCGTGCGCCCTGTAACCACCCCTGCCGACGAGCGAGCGCGTCAGGAAGGCTGGAAACGGGCCGATCGCACGCGCGAGTACCGCCTGACGCACTGGGACTACGCTGCCGACCAGATCGACGGCTTCGACTACGACCTCGGGGCCGTCCTCATCCGGGATGAAACCGTCGCAGACGAGGCGGCACTGGTCACTGCGCTCCAGGACTGGAACCTACGCCCCGACCAGTTCCAGTACCTCTGGCAGACCGACGCCCCCGTCTGAGGCGACTCGCCCTCCCCTGGGCCAGGATGACCGGGGACGGGATGCATCAATGAGCGCTTGGAGGTCGTCGTGGGCAGTGACGGGACACTCCGATTGAGAATTCGCGTCGCCGCCTATGTGATCCGGCAGCGCGACGTCCCGGAGCTTCTGGTCTTTGACCATGTTGGTATGCCTCAGGCCGGAACCCAGGTCCCTGCGGGTGGTGTCCGTCCGGGCGAGGAACTGGACCGCGCGGTCTTGCGGGAAGTCCCCGAGGAGACCGGCCTGCTCACCGCCTCGGTGGTCCGTCCGATCACCGTGGAGGACAAGCCTCATCCCGACACCGGCCGGCCGCGCAGGACCACCTTCTTTCACCTTCACGCGCCCGCGACCACTGTGGACGCGTGGTGCCATACGGTCCGCGGTGATGGAGACGACGCCGGGCTGACGTTCGCCTGCCGTTTTCTGCCGCTCCCCCTCAGACAACCGCTGGCGGACGATCAGGACGCATGGCTTGGACATCTGGATTCCCGCTGGACGACCACGACCGCCAATCCTTGAAAGCACGGCGGAGATTAAACGGTCCGCCTCCCCCCGGCCACATGTCTTTCCCACACGGCTCGGTTGTTGGGTCGTTCGGGATGTCGCAGCATGTCCAGTACGTAGGTGGCGTGGAGGCTGGCCCACGGGTTGGGCTGCTCGGCCACAGCGGCCAGCCGATTGCGGAGTTCGGGGCTGTCGATGACGCGTGCGATGCCGACGTAGTGACGGTCCTTGCAGCGGTAGGCCCTGGCCACGACGAGCTCAAGCATGGCGGTGAGGCGCTCGCGGGTGATGTCCCCGTGCCCGGGGACGGCGAGGGCTCGTAGCCAGCTTTCCTTGGTCCCCCAGTGCTTGGCGTGGGTGGTCCACACGTCTGGGTGGCGGGCCTCCCATTCCAGGAAGTTGAGGACGTAGGGCAGCCCGGGCCAGTGCGGTATGTCTTTCGCGGAGACCTGCTGCCAGAGCGCGGACGGGAAGCCGTAACGCTGCGCGGCGATGTGCTCGGCGATGGACTGGCGGAACGCCGGATCGCTGTAGTCGGCGTGGGTGCGGTGCCAATGCCCGTTCATCCGCTGAAGCGCCGCCGACGCGGCGGCTCCAGTGGCCAGATGGTGCCGCAGAGCGATTTCCCGCTCGGCGGGGACCGCGGAAATCAGCCCGTGGGTCCACCCGAGGCGGGCCTCCCAACCTTCGTCGAACATGTGCGTCAGCGTATGAGTGATCGCGAGCTTGCGGATCACAAAAACCGGCACCCTGCAGTATTCGACCGTGTCGTATTCAGCGGCTGGCGGGGGCGGGAGTCTTACTCAGCTGGTGCCGGAATCGGGGTGCGTTCGGTCGTACTCGTCGCGGGCCTCGGCGATGACGGCGCGGTGCTCCAGGGACCAGTCGGCGAGTGCTTTGACCAGGTGGGTCAGGCTGGCGCCCGTCTTCGTGAGGCGGTAGTCGACCTGGGCGGGGACGGTCGGGTAGACGGTGCGCAGCACGAGGCCGTCCCGTTCGAGCCTGCGGACGGTGAGGGTGAGCATGCGCTGCGAGATGCCGTGGATGGCACGCTGCAGTTCCCGGAAGCGGCGCGGACCGCCGGCGAGTTCGACGATCACGAGGACCGACCACTTGTCACCGATGCGGTCCAGGACGTCGCGGATGCCGCAGTCCGGGTGGTCCTCTGCTCCGCAGGGGTCGAGGTCGGCGGGTTCGGGGGTGGTTACCGCGGTGTGCGTGGGTGACATCAGACTGCCTCCTTGTGGCCGGTGGGTGAGGCGAAGAGGATCAAGCGTAGTTACTGAAGAGAACCACGACGACGGAAGAGCCATGACTGACACGATCTTGGTGACCGGAGCGAACGGAAATCTCGGCTCCGCCATTCTCGCCGCTTTGCGTGCCCGCGGGGCTGCCGCGGAGGGCGGTAGCCGCGCTCCGGGTGAGGGCACGCGGCGGCTCGATTTCGACGACCGGGAGGCCATCGACCTCACCGGCGTGACGACCCTGGTGCTGGTCTCCGCCGGTTACGCCGAGGACGACCAGGTCATCGGGCGCCACGCGGCCGTGGTGGACGCCGCCGGCCGAGACGGCGTCGAGCACGTCGTCTACACGAGCCTGACCGGCGCTGGTGATCATCTCGGTTTCGCGCTGGCTCACCGCGCGACCGAGCGGCTTCTGCGGGCCAGTGGCCTGCGGTGGACGATCCTGCGCAACGGCTTGTACGCCGAGCTCTTCGGCGGCCTGCTGACCTGGGCGGACGATGCGGTGGAGTCTGCGTTCGGGGGCGGCGCCCTGGCCGCGGTCACTCGCGCGGACCTCGCCGAAGCGGCGGCGGTCGTCGCGGCGGACCCCGAGAAGCACGGCGGGCGGGTCTACGATCTGGTCGGCACGCCGATCACGGCGGCGGACGTCGCCGCCCGGCTCGGGGTTCCGCACCGCGTCATCAGCCTGGACGAGTACCGGCGCAGGCTCGACGGGACGCCGGAGCTGCTGGCGTTTCAGCGCCCCATGCTCGCCTCGATCGCGACGAGCGTCCGGCACGGCTTCCTGGACGGCACCAGTCCCGATCTCGAGGATCTGCTCGGCCGTCCTTGCTCGGATCCGCTGGTCGTGGCCGCCGAAACGGCAGCCGCCCTCCGGCCCTGAGGAGTCGGATGATCAGTGCACGGTGCCGATCCCGGCCGATCCGTTCATTCGTCGGGTCGGATGAACCCTTCCCATCACCGGCATGACCGACCGCTGGGACGACCAGATCGTCCCGACACGGTGAACGGGGCCCGGATCGATTGATCGAACCAAGCCCCGTTCGCCACGCGTGCTGTCAGGTCGGCGGCTCAGGCGTGCTGCGGCACCTCGTCCTTCAGCGCTCCGAGAATCTGCCTGCGCAGTTCCGGGCTGTCGGTGTGCCCGTGTACGGACACCGCGTGCTCGGCGGCTGCCCGCACCACTTCGCCCTCTTCGCCGGAGATCGTCAGCGTGCAGTCGACCTCGCTCGGGAAGTCTCTGCAGTCGGCTACCTTCCGCATGTCTTACCTCCCCCTCTCCGCCGGTCTCGACCGGCCGGCGGGCGGTGATACGTGACCAGCCGGCATCGGGGAGGTCCGACCGTCCGGCCGGATCATCATCTCCCCGGGACGGTCACATTTCCAGCCTAAAAGGCCAGTTCAGAGGGGTCAAGAGAGGCGCCCGCCGGATGCCGCGCCACGCCGTCTGAGACGCCGAGGTCATCACCGTCGCCCCCGGCGTCCCCGCGCTGTCAGGCGGATTCGAAGTCCGCTCGGTGATCGGCGGCCCACTCCGCCAGAGTGCGGCCCGGCCGTCCGGTCACCGGCGTCACGGGACGGGGGATGTCCGGGACGGTGAGGGTGTCGCGCCAGTAGTCGAGGAGCATCCTCATCACGGGCTCGGGGATGTACTGCCCGGTCTCGGCGCGGAACTCGTCCGGCGTGATCTCCACCAGCGGGATCTCCCGTCCCAGCATCTCGGCGATGACCGCCACCTGCTCGGAGCGGGTCAGGGCCTTTGGGCCGGTGAGCGGGATCGCCTCACCGAGACGGTCGTCGGACAGCAAGGTCTGGGCGGCCGCCTCCGCGATGTCGTTTTCGTGGATCGGGGCCTGCGCGGAGGCGAGGTAGGGCGCCCGGATCGGTGCCCCGGAGCGGATCTGCCAGGCCCAGGAGAGCAGGTTGTTGGCGAAGGTGCCGGGCCGCAGGATCGTCCAGGCGTCGGTGCGGCCGGTCACGGCGGCCTCGACGGCGGCGTGGTGGAGCTGGCTCGCCGAGCCGTGGTCGCGGGGGAACTCCTTCGCCGCGGCGAGGGAGGACAGCACGGTGAAGCGGTGGACGTCGTGAGCGGTGGCCGCGGCGACGAAGGCTTCGACACCCTCGGCGGGGAAGACGAAGGCGCGATCGACGCCGTCGAACACCTCGGGCCCGAGCGTGGTGGCGTCGGCCAGATCCCCGCCGACGACGTCCACGCCGGCCGGAAGCCCCGCGTCGTCGGGCTTGCGGGACAGGGCGCGGACCGTGGCGCCGCGAGCGAGGAGGGTCGTGACGAGGTGGCGGCCGACGGCGCCGGTCGCGCCGGTGACGAGGATGGTCAAGGGGGTGCTCCTGAGGATGGGATGCCGGTCCGTCCGGCGTGATCTCCAATCTAGGAACGGTTTAGGTCATTTTCTGTCCACATCTCCACTAGGTTCGGCGCATGTCGGACCAGAGCACGACCGAGCGGGCGCTGCGGCTGCTGGAGCTGCTGCAGGCGCGCCGATCCTGGAGCGGCGGCGAACTCGCCGCCCAGCTCGGTGTCGAGGGCCGCACCCTGCGGCGGGACGTGGAACGGCTGCGGGGCCTCGGCTATCGCATCGAGGCCCGCCGCGGCCCGGACGGCGGCTACCGGCTGTCCACGGGCAGCGACCTGCCGCCACTGGTGTTCACCTCGGACGAGGCGCTCGCCGTGGCCGCCGCCCTCGCCTCGTCCGCCGCCAATGGCGCTGCCGGCGGAGGCGAGGTCGCGCTCACCGCGCTGGCCAAGATGGAGCAGGTGATGCCCTCGGCGGTGCGGCGGCGCATGCGGGCGCTGCGCTCCTCGGTCGCCCTCGGCGGCACGCCGAACGCGGCTGCGGGCGCCTATCCGGCTCCGATGGACGCCGACGTGCTCGCGGTCCTGGCGCTGGCGTGCCGGGACGCGGAGCGGGTCCGGCTGCGGGTGATGAGCACCGGGGGCGCCGACGCGGGGCGGGAGACCGCGCGGCTCGTCGAACCGGTGGCGCTGGTTCCGCGGCGGACCTGGTGGTTCCTCGTGTGCCGCGACCTCGACCACGGCTGGCGGGTGTTGCGCGTCGACCGGATCACGCGGGCTTCAGCGACCGGGGTGCGCTTCGAGCCGCAGGAGGTCCCCGGCGGCGATCCGGTCGCGTTCGTCACCAGCCGCCTCGGCGCTCCGCCCCGCCAACACACGGCGACGATCCTGATCCACGCCCCGATCGACCAGGTACAGGCGTACATGGGCGGATTCGCTGCGGACTTCTCCCCGACGACGACCGCCACCGGCCAGCCGGCGACCCACTGGCGCGTCGCCGACGCACGTCTCGAAATCCTCGCCGGTGGCCTGCTGTGGGTGCGATGGCCTTTCGAGGTGCTCGACTCCCCCGAACTCACCGCACTGCTGCGTGACCGGGCCGCGGCCTTCGCCTCCGCCGCCGACCCTGGCAAGACCTGAGTCCCCAGCCCCGGCCGGAACGCGGAGCGGCGGCGGAATGGCCTCAGGGTTGGGGTCAGCGTGTTGCGAGGCTCTGGTGGGTGGCGGCCAGTAGCCGCAGTGCGGCGTGGGACGGGGAGCCCTGCTCAACGGTGTGGGCGATCAGCGCCTGGTCCGGATCGTCGGGCAGCCGGAGAGTCTCGAAGCCGAGGTCGAGGGTGCCGACGGTGGGGTGCCGGTACACGTAGCGGCCATGGGTCTTCTCCTTGAGACCGTGCTCGGCCCAGATCTCGCGGAACTCCGCGCTGGCGTCCGACAGTTCCTCGATCAGCGCGGCGGCGGCCGGGTCGCCGGGGTGGCGGCCGATGTCCAGCCGCAGGTAGCCGACGATGTCGGCGGCCTTGGCGCGCCAGTCGGCGTACAGGTTGCGCATGCCCTCGTCCAGGAACAGCAGCCGGGCGAAGTTCCGCTCGGCGGGCGGCAGCGCGCCGAAGTCGGTGATGAGCGCGGCGGCGAGCGGGTTCCAGGCGAGGACGTTGGTGTAGCGGCCGACGATGTAGACGGGCACGTCGCCGGTGGAGTCGAGCAGGCGCCGCAGGCCGGGCCGGATGGGTTGCGCGGGCTCGGCGGGCGGGCCGGCGGGCTCGGTGTAGGGGCGGGCCAGGCGGTGCAGGTGGCCGCGCTCGACCTCGTCGAGTTGGAGGGCGCGGGCGACGGCGTCCAGGACGGCCTCGGAGAAGTGCAGCGTGCGGCCCTGCTCCAGCCGGACGTAGTGGTCGACGCTGACGCCGGCGAGCCGGGCGAGTTCCTCGCGCCGCAGGCCGGGGACGCGGCGGCGGCCGCCGTAGTCGGGCAGTCCCAGTTCCTCGGGCCGCAGCCGGGCCCGGCGTGAGCGCAGGAACTCGCCGAGTTCCGCTCGCCTGTCGAGTGCCATGATCCGATTATCGCGGGACGGACGGCCGCGCAGCCTGGTCACGTGGTGCCCAGGCTGCGTTGACATGGCCGGTCCCCCAGACCCAGGCGGCGCTCGCCATCCGGCACGACGTCACCGCCGGTGAACTGCGCAACGCGATCTACACCCACCCCAGCGTCACCGAGGCTCTGAACGAGGTACTCGCCGCCCTCTGACCGCTTTCCCGCGCTGCTCAGAGTGCGGCGCGGAGGTGCTCGACCGCGGCGGTGACCGAGGGCCTGGTGTCCTCGCGGCGCCAGGCCAGGACCGTCGTGCAGTGGTGGTCGCCGCGCAGGGGGACGATGACGACGCCGGACCGCGCGTAGTGCTGGTCGGTGCTCATCGACACCAGGGCGATCCCCACCCCGGCGGCGACCAGCTCCAGGGTCTCCTCCAGAGCGCCGGACTCGGCCGCCACGTGCCCGCCGGTGGCGCCGATCGCGGCCGGAGCGCGGAAGCGGGACCACTTGGGATCGGGTGATCTCGGCGTAATCCAGGCCAGTCCGTGCAGCTCGTCGGGGTGCAGGTCGGGCCGTGCGGCCAGCGGATGCGCCACGGGCAGGGCGATGGCACGGCGGTCGGTGGCCAGCGGAAGGGTCTCCAGCGCGCCGGTGGAGACCGGAGGCCAGATGACGGCCAGATCGCTGTCGCCGGTGAGCAGGCCGCAGGTCGGGTCGTCGAAGTCGAACCTTCGCAACGTCAGACGGCTTTCGAGCTGGTCACGCAACACCTTGATCACCGTGCTGGTGCGCGTCCCGGCGGCCTCCCCCATGAACCCCACGGTCAGTGCCGAAGGGGCGGCTCGCGAGAGCGCGGCCTCCACCTCGTCCAGCGCGGCCAGCGCCGGCAACGCCCTCTCCAGGACGCGTCGGCCGTGCGGGGTCAAGGTCGCGCCCGCCTGCTCTCGCCGCAGCAGGGGCCCGCCTCCGCGCGACTCCAGCCGGGCGACGGCGGCGCTGACGCTGGGCTGGCTGACACCCAGCTCCTCAGCGGCGGTGGTGAACGATCCCGTCCGCGCGACCGCCGCGAAAGCGCGCAGAGTCGAGGCGGTGACGCGCGTGGACTCGCTCATAACATCAAGCTATAGGTATGCCGTCGGTCTATTCGACCGGCCGCGACGGCGTGCCCAGACTGGCGGAGTGATCAAACTCAACGGGTCGGACCTGCGCCTGGCCGTAGGGGCGAGCCTCGGCGCCGCCGTGTACTCGGCGGTGTTCGGGGCGCTCGCCGTCCAGAACGGCTGGTCGGTCGCGCAGGCGGTGGCGGCCAGCGTCCTCATCCATGCCGGAGGCGCCTAGCTCGTCGGGCTGGCGGCGCTCGGCGCGGGCGCCACACCGCTGACCGCGGTCGCCGCGGGAACGCTTGTGAACCTGCGGCTGGGAGTGTTCGGATTCGCGTTGGGCGACGTGTTCTCGTCCTGGCGAGCGCGGTTCAGCGCCGCCCACCTGGTCTCCGACGAGTCCGCCGGAGCCGCGTTGACCCGCGCGGCACCCGCGGAACGACGGCGGACCTTCGTGACCGTCGGCCTGATCCTGTTCACCGGCTGGACGACCGGGACGCTGATCGGCGCCGTCTTCGGGGCGACGCTTCCCGGTCAGGTGCGCGGCATCCTCGACTCGGCCGCTGCGGCGGTCTTCGCGGCCCTGGTGGTGCCCCTGATCCAGGGACGCCGCGAGCTGGCGGTGGCGCTGGCAGCGTTCGTCGTGGCCCTGGTCGCGGTGGCCCATGTGGCTCCCGGCGTCCAGGTGCTGCTGGGCGCCCTGATGGTGGTTCCCGCCGCGCTGGTCCGGCGGAAGCGGGTGGCGCGATGAGCGCGTGGCTCTTCATCGATGGCTTGGCGGTCACGACCTTTCTGGTCCGGCTCGGCGGAGTGATGCTGGCCGCGCGCGGCAAGAGAGAAGGCGGCTCCGGCAACGGCATGGTGGCGCTGCTTCCAGTCGCGCTGCTGGCGGCCGTCGCGGCCACGCAGGTCGCCCCCGCTGGCCACCTTCAACCTCACCTCTTGGCGGCGGTGATCGCCGCGGGCGGGGCCAGCAAATGGTTGTCCTTCCTCCCAGCAGTCCTCATCGGCGCACTGGCAGGCGCTCTCACCAGCCTCACCTGACCGCGCGGCGGCACCTGCACACACCGAGTTCGGCACTGTCCCCTCGTTCACGTGGTCTGGATGGCCTGGTGGGGAGGGATGGTTGCCGCTTGGGTGCGGAGGGCTTCGATGAGGGTGGTGACGTGGGGGTGGTCGCGGCGGCGGTCGAGTGTGGCGACGCCGATGTGGCGGGTCGGGGTCGGTGAGCTGATCGGGACGGTGCACAGGCCCGGTATGTGGGGAGCCAGAGCGATGGTGGGGATGAGGGAGACGCCCATGCCCGCGGCGACGAGCGAGCGGGCGAAGAAGTAGTCGGTGGTCGTGCCGCGGATCTCCGGGTCGAAGCCGGCGCGCTCGGCGTAGCGGCGGAGGAAGACCTCGGTCTTGAGACAGCCGAGCACCCAGGGCTCGTCCGCCACTTCGGCGAGGTCGAGTTCGACGCGTCCGGCGAGTGGATGGGTCTCCGGCAGGACGACGTGGAGGGGGTCCTCCATGAGGGGGGTCCACCGGAGGTTCTGCCCGTGCCGTCCGGGGAGGGGGCCGTCGAAGGAGTAGGCGAGCGCGAGGTCCACGGCGCCCTGGCGAACCAGGGGCAGGGCCGTTTCGGGTTCGTTCTCGCGGACGTGCAGGACGGTGTCGGGGTGGGTCGAGGTGAGCCGGGCGAGCGCTCCGGGGAGCAGGAGCCTGCCGCCGCTGGTGAAAGTGGCGATGGTCAGCTGGGTCCGTCCGGTGCCGAGGCGGTCGACCCGCTGGCGGGCGTGTTCGAGTTCGGCGGCGACCGATTCGGCCGCGCTGACCATGATCTGACCGGCCCGGGTGAGGACGGCGCCGCGGGTGCTGCGGGTGACGACCTGGGTGCCGAGGCTGCGTTCGAGGGCGGCCACGTGCTGGGAGACGGCGGAGGGGGTGAGGCGCAGGGCGGCGGCCGCCTGGTTGAAGCTGCCGTGTTCCGCCACCGCCCGCAGGACGCGGAGCCGCTGCACATCGATCAACAGTTTTCCTTAAAACGTGTCCAGCAGGTCGTCACTTCTGCTGAGGACTGTAGGTCTCCAGGATGGAGGCATGCAAAGAACGATCTGCGTCATCGGCGGGAGCCGGTACGTCGGGAAACTCCTGGTCGAGCGCCTGCGGGCGGCCGGGCACCGGGTCACCGTGATCAATCGGGGCTCCGTCCGGCCGCCCGCCGGGGTCGAGCACCTCGTCGTGGACCGCGACGACGAGGCCGCCCTCACCGCCGCGCTCGGCACCCGCGCCTTCGACGTCGTCGTCGACCAGGTCTGCTACACCCCGGTGCAGGCCGCCATCGCCGTCCGGGCGTTCGGTGGCCGCACCCGGCGCTACGTCATGACCTCCACGATCGAGGTCTACGACCCGGCGACCGCCGCCCTCCCCGAGGTCCCGGCGGGCACTCCGGTGGCGGAGGAGAACGTGGACCCGGCCGCCTGGCTGGTCTCCGCCGATCTCCCCTGGCAGGACGACGCCTATCTGGAGGCGCACTATGCCGAGGGCAAGCGGCAGGCCGAGGCCGTCTTCACCCAGGACGCCCGGTTCGACTTCGCCTCCGTGCGGAGCGCCCACGTGCTCGGCGGCGGCGCGCAGGAGTTCACCGGACGGCTCGCGCACTACGTCCGGCGCATCGCGCAAGGCGAAGAGGTCACCGTGCACGCCGAGGCCCTGCCCACGGTCTTCGTTCACTACGAGGAACTGGCGGACCTGCTGCTCTGGGCCGCCACGGCCGCCGACTTCACCGGCCCCGTCAACGCCTGCTCGGACGGCGCGCTCGACGTGCGCGATCTGAGCGCGGTGATCGCCGCGCAGACCGGACGGCGACCCGTGTTCCGCACCGGCGGTCCAGGTGAAGCCGCCTCACCGTTCTCCTTCGACCGCCACTACGCCATGAGCAACGCACGTGCCAAGCAGCTCGGCTTCACCTTCTCCCGGACCTCCGACTGGCTGCCCGCCACCGTGGCCGAAGCACTCAGCGCGTCCGCCGTCTCCTCCATCTGAGAAACAGGGTCACCATGCAGTACCGCAGCATCGGGAACGTCACCGTCAGCGCCATCGGCCTGGGCGCCATGCCGTTGTCCATCGAGAACCGTCCGGACGAGCAGCGGGCCATCGCCACCCTCCACGGCGCGCTCGACGCCGGAATCACGCTCATCGACACCGCCGACAGCTACCACTGGCACGCCGGGGAGGTGGGGCACAACGAACTCCTCATCGCCCGCGCGCTGGCGAGCTACGGCGGCGACACCTCCGGCGTCCTTGTGGCGACCAAGGGTGGACGCGGACGTCCGGGTGACGGAAGCTGGACCGTCACCGGCCACCCGGACCACCTCAAGCGCGCCGCCCAGGACTCCGCCAAGCGCCTGGGCGTCGAGGCGATCGGCCTGTACCAGCTGCACAAGCCGGACCCGGACGTCCCGTGGGCCGAGTCGGTCGGCGCACTGCGCGAGCTCCTCGACGCCGGGACGATCCGCGCCGCGGGCCTCTCCAACGTGTCGACCGGCCAGATCCGCGAGGCGCACGCGATCCTCGGGGACGGGCTCGTCTCGGTGCAGAACCGCTACTCGCCCGCCGTCCGCGACAGTGAGCCCGAGCTGCGGCTCAGCACCGAGCTCGGCCTCGCGTTCCTGCCGTGGAGCCCGCTCGGCGGCATCTCACGCAGCTCCCTCGACGGCCCGTCCGGCTCCACCTCCGAAGGGACCGCCTTCCACCGGATCGCCGCCGAGCACAGCGCCAGCCCGCAGCAGATCGCCCTGGCCTGGCTGCTGGCCCGTTCACCGGGGGTGATCCCGGTGCCGGGGGCCAGCCGTCCGGCGTCGATCCAGAACTCGGCCCAGGCCGTCGAGATCGAGCTGAGCGCGGAGGAGCTGGCGCAGCTAGAGACGGCGCTGCCGGCCTGAACCGCGCCGGGACCCCCGCCACCGGACGCGACATCTCTTGGCCGCTTCCGGTTCGGCGGGCGTCCCCGCCCCGTGATGACCGGAACGCCCACTATTCTGCGCGAGTGCCGATCACCACAGGGGAGACAGACGCGGATTTGGCCGTCGCGGCGGCAATGGCCGGGTCCGCGGTAGTTCGCGAGATGTACGGCAAGCCGTTGGCCCGGGTCGAGAAGTCTGCCGGGGACTTCGCGACGGCAGCGGACCTCGCGGCGGAGAGGACCATCCTCGGGATGATCCGCGAAGCCCGTCCCGGTGACGCCGTGCTGGGTGAGGAGAGCGGACGCACCGGCGCCGCCGACGCCGGGCGCACGTGGCTGGTCGACCCGCTGTGCGGCACGCTGAACTACGCCGCGCGCAGCATGCTGGTCGCGGTCAACGTCGCGCTTCGGGTAGGGGCCGACCTCACCGCGGCGGCCGCGGCCGACCCGTTCAACGACGAGGTCTTCTGGACCGACGGCGAGCGGGCTCACGTCCGCCACGACGGTGCAGACGCCGAACTCCAGCCGTCCTCAGCCACAGGCCTCGTGGACATCAACCTCGATCCCCCGTTCCCGAACGCGCCGGGCTTCCTGGCGGCGAGGCTGCTCGCCGACTCGGGGTTCATGGAGGCGTTCCGTCCGCGCGTGCTGTCCACGACGCTGGCGGTGGCCTGGGTCGCCGCCGGACGGCGGGCGGCCTACGTCACCGACGGCGACCTGCGTGACAGTGTGCACTTCGCCGCCGGAATCGCCCTGTGCCGCGCCGCCGGGTGCGTCGTGACCGACCTTCACGGCCGTCCGCTGAGTGACAGCGCGGAAGGGCTGATCGCCGCCGCCGACCAGGAGACGCACGCCGCCCTGCTGGACATGATCGGCCGCCAGACCTCAGCCGACCGCTGACGCGCCCCGCCCGACGTGCCCGCCTCGGCTGGGCGGGCACGGGTCGGTCAACGGCAGTCCTTGGTGGGGTGGTCGTGGGTGACGGCGCAGGCCATCCGGGTGCCCTTTCCGTTGGGGTAGCGCTGCTCCAGCGCGTTCACCAGGTCGCGCCACTGGCGGCGGGTGTCGGTGATGGCGAGGGCGACCGCGCGGGAGAAGTTCTTGTCGATCCGACCCCTGTCGGTGGTGGGGTCGGAGGTGTGCCCGTTGGAGGGGTCGATCAGCCCCAGGTCCTTGTTGAGCGCGTGGTGCCGGATCCGCTTGCCGCCCGAGCAGCCGAGCTTCTCCCCCGAACCGGCGGCCGCTTCGTCGAAGCATCCGGTGGTGAGTTTGGCGGGGATGTCGGCGGGTGTGGGCCGGGAGCCGGCGAACAGGCGGAACAGGGGCGAGGGTTCGGTGTGCCCGAGGCCGGGCGGGTTCGTCACGCCGACGGGCGCGGACGAGGCGGTGTCGGCCCAGTTGCTGTGGGAGTAGAAGTCCTGGACGGCGTGCAGGCCCCGGCCGAACTGCTCGATCACATCGCACTTGGCGCGTCCGCGGGACTGGTTGAACACGCAGCGCACGGCGAGGCTGACCTGCTTGGACTCGATCGCGCCCTTGCCGTTCAGCAGGCGCCCGGCCTCCGTCACCGCGTTGCCCATGCGCTCGCGGGCGTGCTCGACGCAGCCCAGCAGGTTCTTGCTGGCGTCGCCGCGGCTCTGCGGGTAGCCGTTCTGGGCGAGATAGTCGGCGTTGTCGCAGTGGGCCTCCTGGCGGAGAACCTCCCTGCCGAGGTCGGGAGCGCCGATCGCGCCGCCCTTTCCGTGCGCGCCGGCCAGTTCGCTCAGCGAGTCGGGTTCGAAGCAGTGGTTGTCGCTCCGCTGTCCGGCGGGACAGGCCAGCGCGGCGCGGGTGATGCGCTCGTGCTCGGCGCGCTGCCCGAACTTGCCGTCCAGGGTGCCGAAGGAGTACGCCGAGGGGGCCGTCCCCGCCAGGGCCGTGCAGGCGACGGCCCCAGCGACCAGCGTGGTCACGGTCGTGGACTTGCGCATCGGATTCCCTCCATTGACTCTCCGTATCCGAATGCTGTCGGAGGTCATCCCACGGGGACGGTCCGTCGAATCCTCTGCGACCCCTTCCGCCACTCTGACCTCACCCGACCGGCCGGTCACCTCCGCTGCGGCCGTCCTCCATGCCGGTCATGTCAGGGGGGAGGTCCCGGGCGGCGCCGGGGCCTCCGAACAGGTGGCCGCTGATCTGCAGCGCCAGGTCGGTGACGGCGCCCGCCGCGGCGAGCGCGACGCCCAGGCCGTAGCCGCCGACCAGGACGAGCAGGACGACGAAGGCCAGCATGAGGCCCAGCAGGGCGACCGTGGCGGCGATCATGAAGCGGGTCGATGGTGTGGGGGCGTCTCCTCGCGCGTTCATTGGGGTTCACCTCGGAAGCGGCGTGTCGGGGGTGGACGGGTCGGGGCCCGGCTCGGGCCGAGCCCCGGAGGGTTCGCCGGGGAAGCCGAGTTCTCCGGCGAGGATGAGGAACATCGCGTGCGACCACAGCAAGGGGCTCGCTACCGGGCCCCACTTCTGGATCCACGCCTGGCGGTACTCGGGGTGGAGGAGATGGTCCGGGACCTGTTCCGGGAGGTCGCCGAGGTCGTCGGCGTGGTCGGCGATCCAGTGCAGTTGCCGCCACGCCTCGGCGCGGGCGCCGGTGCGCGCGTAGTGCCAGCCGAGCAGCGCCGCCAGGAGCGGCCATTCGCCGCCGCCGTAGAAGGTGTCGGCCGCATAGCGGTGCACTCCGCCGTGGGCGATGGACTCCTCGACGGCCCGCACCGTGGCCTCCGCGACCGGTCCGTCGGCGGGGACGAGGGCGAACGGGGTGATGCAGGCGATGAGGCTGGCGTCGACGGCGCGTCCGCCCAGCCACTTGACCAGGTGGCCTTCCGAAACGCCCTCGGTGCGGACGAGCCGCTGGATCCGCTCGCAGGCGGACGAGCACGCGCGGGCGAGGTCGGCGTCGAGCAGTCCCAGGTCCAGCGCGCCACGGAGACCGGCGTGGACGGCGGCCAGGGTGGAGGTGTGGCGCTCTTCGGGATGCTCCTCCCACCAGTCGTAACAGGGCCGGTCCCAGAACCGGACCAGGTACCGCGCGGTGAGCACGACGGCCTCCTCCCACCGGCGGGGGTCGCACTGGTGGCGGCGGACGTGCTGCCCGGCCGTCCACAGCCACATGCCGTAGCCGTCGAGCTGGAAGTCCCACCACTGCTCGTCGGAGGTGTCGGCGTCTGATCCGTCGAGCCGGTAGCGCGTCGGCAGGAACGCGCTCAGGGGGATCGTCTCGCCGGCCTCCGCCGCGCGGAGCAGGTTCTCGATCCGGTCGGCGCGGTCGGTGATGACGGTGGCGCACCAGTCGTAGAAGGCGGTGGCGCTGGCCCGCTGCCCCACCCTGCTCATCGACTCGGCGATGAAGGACCCGTCGCGCAGCCAGGAGTAGCGGTACACCGGGTAGGCGGGGCAGGCGGGGTAGGCTCCGCTCGCCGCCTGCTCGGAGAGGATCACCTCCAGGCTGCGCTCGTAGACCCTGGTCAAGAGGTCGGTGTCCCGTCGGCTGCCGGGCCGGTTGCTGTTGGGCCGGTCACTGCTGGGCCGGTTGCTGTTGGGCCGGTCACTGCTGGGCCGGTTGCTCATCGCGGTCCTTTCGACGAGGTCATCAGTCGCGTGTGGATGAGAGCCGAGGCCTTGCCGTAGTCGTGCACGGCCGACAGGGGGACGGCCAGGACGAGGGCGGCGGCGCCTCGCGCCCAGCCGAAGTCGTCCAGGGACTCGGCGACGATGTGCGTGCGGCGCATCAACCCGAACAGGTGGGCGCGCATGGCCCGCTGGAACTCCGCCTGCCAGTGCCGCCAGCACCCGACGCCCTCACCGGTGATCAGCAGGACGCCGGGGTTGAGGACGTTGACCAGGCCGGCGACATGCCTTCCCAGCATTTCCCCGGCCTCCCCGAAGATCTCCAGGGCAGTTCTTTCTTCCTGCTCGGCCTTGGCCGCGAGTTCGCCATAGCCTTCGGTCGGGGAAAGCACGCCGCGAGCGCGGGCGGTGGCGACCAGCCCGGCTTCTCCGATCAGCGTTTCCAGGCACCCCCGATTGCCGCATTCGCAGACGCGGTCCCCACCTGGAACCGGCCAGTGGCCGAACTCCCCCGCACCGCCACGGGCGCCGCGGTAAAGCCTTCCGTCGAGCAGCATGGCCAGGCCGATTCCACGTCCTATGGTGACCACCAGGAATGTCGAGAATTCCTGGCCGCGCCCATAGAGCCGCTCAGCGACCGCGACCGTGTTCACGTCGTTGTCGACCAGCGCGGGCAGGCCGAAGGCCCGCTCCAGGGCCGTCCCCAGGCGGACGCCGAACCAGCCCAGCATGGGTGAGTCGACCGCTCCGCCGTCCGCCAGATCGACTCCGCCGGGAAGGCCGACGCCGATTCCCAGCAGGCGCTGCCGCGCGCCCTGCACGTGCGGGGTCAGGCCCTCGATGAGGCGCTGGACGGCGTCCGGCGCCCGCCCCTCGTAGCGGAAGGCGAAGGAGTCGGCGATCTCTCCGTCGAGGCCGGCCAGGACCCCGGTGACCCGGCTCGCGGTCAGCTTGATCCCCAGAGCCTGCCCGCCCTCGGCGGCCAACCCGAGCAGGCGTGCCGGACGTCCACCGTCGGAGGGGACCGACTGCATTTCGCGGACGAGGCCCTTGGCGATCAATTCACGGGCCGCCTTGGTCACGGTCGCCGCACTCACATCGAGCCGCCGCGCCAGTTCGGCGCGCCCGAGCGGTCCCGACTTCCCCAGCAGGGCCAGCACGGCGCTCTGACTGAGATCACCTGAAGAAACGAAGGAACGCATCGCTTTAGCCTTACGTCCAGGCTTCCTTTATCTGAAAAGTAAGCCCGCTTCGGGGACGCGTCAACACTCGATCCCGAGATCGTTTTTCGGGCCCAAGATCTCATTTCCAGAACGGGTTCAGGAGGCGACGTGTGGTGGAAATATCTCCTTGCGATGCGGGTGTTGCCCGCGTGGGCCCGGTCGCCGCCTGAGGGCCGGGCGGTTCCTTTGCGTCCATAGCTGAACGCGGGGCGTCGCGGGAGGACGGAAGTTGCCAAAGATGGACCGCTCCGCTCAACGAACAGAATCAAACCTGCCGGACGCTCTTCGCAGCGAGTTCGGAACCGGGTTATAACCACCGCAGCGTCCCTTCCGTCCCCCCGCCCCCAGGAGTCCCGCCATGACCCCGCTCCGCACCCTGTCCTCGGCCCTCGTGTCCGCCGCCCTCGCGGCGGCCGCGCTGGCCGCCGTCGCTCCGGCCGCCTCCGCCGCCCCCGCCGACGGACCCGAACGGCACTGGCTCGGCTCGCAGATCG